>NZ_JAPDBZ010000082.1:0-17675 GCF_027705505.1 Aeromonas sp. QDB56 | reverse complement strand
GCATATGGATTTAGGGACTCAGAATACTTTTTTCTGAAAATCAAGGCGGCCTTCCCCGGAAAGCCGCGATGAACCCAATATTTGTCATAACTGACCGACATTGTGCCGCTTTGCTATGGCCTGCGCAGCGGCTCACTGTGTGTTCGTCGACGGAGGTGACATGAAGGTTTATGAGTTGAGACGAGCCCCCAATGCCCGTCGGGTCAGAATGTTTCTGGCGGAGAAGGGGATCGAGATGGAATATCAACAGGTCGATCTGGGGGCGGGGGAAAACCTGGCGCCCGCCTTTTTGACCAAGAACCCGGCCGGGCGCATTCCTGTGCTGGAACTCGATGACGGAACCTGTCTGAGTGAAACCCTGGCCATCTGCCGCTATTTTGAAGAGCTCCACCCCGAGCCGAACCTGTTTGGTAGCACCGCGCTGGAGCGCGCCACCATAGAGATGTGGAGTCGCTTCATCGAGTTCAACCTCTGGTTGCCGACCGGTATGGCGTTTCGTCATATCACCGGTTTTTACAAAGACCGGGAGCGGGTCTTCCCCGAATGGGGGGAGGAGTGCAAGCAACAGGCTCAGATCTGGTTTGACAAGCTTGATGCCCGTCTTGCCGAGGTGCCCTATATTGCGGGGGAGCGCTTCACCATCGCCGACATTCTTGCCCTCTGTACCATTGATTTTGGCAAGGTGGTTGGCCTGCGTATCACCCCCGAACAGCCCCGTTTGCAGGACTGGCATGACCGGGTGAGTGCCCGGCCCAGCGCCCAGGCCTGATCCTTTCCCCTGAACGTTCAAGGAGTCCAAGATGATAGAGTTGTACACTGCCGCCACGCCCAACGGGTTCAAGGTGTCGATCGCCCTCGAAGAGCTGGGGCTGCCCTACAAGGTCATTCCCCTTGATTTCGCGACCATGGAGCAGAAGAAGCCCGAGTTCCTGGCCATCAACCCCAATGGCCGCATCCCGGCCATCATCGATCGGGACAATGGTGACTTCGCGGTGTTCGAGTCCGGCGCCATCCTTATCTATCTGGCGGAAAAAACCGGCAAGTTGCTGCCTCAGGATCCCAAGCGCCGCTCCCAGGCCATCCAGTGGCTGATGTTCCAGATGGGAGGCGTCGGTCCCATGATGGGGCAGGCCAACGTCTTCTATCGCTATTTCCCCGAGAAGATCCCGGCCGCCATCGAGCGTTACCAGAAGGAAGGGCGACGCCTGTTCGAGGTGCTCGACGGCCATCTGGCACACCATGAGTATCTGGCAGACGAGTACAGCATCGCCGACATCGCTACCTGGCCCTGGGTGCGCATCCACGACTGGAGTGGTATCTCCATCGAGGGGTTGGTGCATTTGCAGGCCTGGATGGCACGCATGGAAGCCAGGCCCGCCTGCCAGAAGGGCATCACCATTCCACCGCGCAATGAGAGCCCCGAGGATCAGGTCAAGCGGGCGCAGCAGATGGTGACTCGCTGACGCCATCATGATGGCCCTGACGGGCCATCTTTTTTATTCCCCTTTGACTCCCCGTTGTTTGACGATCTGCATCGCAGTCGCTTTTTGTCTTTCAAATAAGCCATTTATCAAAAATCAAAAGTCATTCTTCCTGATTAATTGTTATGTTATAACGTTGCCTCTTTGGTTGATGAACATGAAGCTTGGATGGAAAGGATGACAAAAAAATGCACCGCAGCCGGGTGGTTCGCCCTGGCTCTGATGGCAGGAACGACTGCAGCCGACGGCAAACCGCTTGCCATGGTGGGGCCTTGGGAGATCCACAGTGTCGACCCCGCCAGCAACGGGGTCTTCTTTACTCGCATGCAGGTGGCGGAGACCCTGGTGGATGTCGATGGGAAAGGCAATCTGCAACCCGGGCTTGCCAGTGAGTGGTCGCGTAGCGATGACGGTCTGCAGTGGCGATTCACATTGCGCCCCGGGGCCCGTTTTCACGATGGCAGCGAGGTGAGCGCCGAGCAGGCCGCTTTTGCCCTGCAACAGGCCTGGCGCAAGCCCGGCGTGATGACCAGTGCTCCCATTGCGTCCATCGAGGCTGGAGATGGCGTCTTGAAGGTCACCCTGAGCGAACCCTTCGCCTCCCTGCCGGCCGTGCTGGCCCACCCCAGCACCCAGATCCTGGCGAAGGCCGCCTACGATGCCAAGGGGGAGGTAACCCAGGTGATAGGCTCTGGCCCCTACCGTATCACCCGCCTGCAACAACCCCAGCGGATAGAGACTGTGCGTTTCGACGGCTGGCAGGGGGCCAGGCCCGCAATCGAGGAGGTCAGCTACCTGACGGTGGGGCGTGCAGAGAGCCGCACCCTGATGGCCGAGAGCGGTCAGGCCGATATTGCCTGGGGGCTGGATCCGGTCAGCATCCGCCGCTTGCAGCAGGCGTCACGGGTCTCCATCGCCTCGGTTACCCTGCCACGGACCATCCAGCTCAAGCTCAATGGCGCCGACCCTCGTCTGAGCGATCCGGTGGTGCGCCGTGCCCTGAGTCTCGCCATCGATCGTCGTGGTATGGCTGCCGCCCTGCTGCGGGATCCCGAGATGGCGGCAACCCAGCTCTTTCCTCCCACTCTGGGGGAGTGGCACCAGCTCGGGTTGACGCCGCTTGCCTATGACGTCAAGGCGGCCCGGGCGGCCTTCGCGGCGGCAGGCTGGCAGCCGGGGGAGGACGGTGTGCTGCGCAAGGGGGAAGAGCGCTTCGCCTTGACCTTGCGTACCTTCCCTGGCCGTCCGGAGCTGCCGCTCCTCGCCACGGCACTGCAGGCGCAGTGGAAGGCGGTGGGGGTCGATCTCAAGGTGGCTGTGGGCAACTCGAGCGAGATCCCGGCGGGCCATCAGGACGGCTCGCTCCAGCTTGGTCTCTACGCCCGCAATTATGCCCTGGTACCGGATCCCCTGGTCACTTTGCTGGGGGACTTGGCCCCTGCCGGTGCGGACTGGGGGGTGATGAACTGGCACTCCCCGGCCATGACGCAAACACTGACCCGCCTTGCCACGCAAGCCTTGTCGCCCACAGACGCCGTTGCGGCTCGCCGGGAGATAGCCACGACACTGCAACAGGAGTTGCCGCTCCTGCCCATCGCCTGGTACCGCCAGAGCGCGGCGGTCAGTCGGGGGCTGGAGGGGTTTGAACTCGATCCCCAGGAGCGCAGCTATGGCCTGGACAAGTTGACATGGAGCGCACGATGACAGCGACACCCTTGTCTCGCGTCATGGGGATACTGGGTCAGCGTCTGGTGCAGGCGCTGGTGGTTGCCCTGCTGGTGGCCGGACTCTGTTTTCTGATGGTGCAGTCCCTGCCCGGAGACATCGCCTTTCGCATCGCGGCGGGTCGTTATGGCTATGACTATGTCACCGCCGAGGCGGCCAACGCGGTGCGCAGCGAGCTGGGGCTGGCCGGCTCGGCCCTTGTCCGTTTTGGCGACTGGCTGTGGGCCTTGCTGCAAGGGGATCTCGGCAGCTCCCTGGTGACGGGCGCACCGGTCGCCACCGACGTGGGTCATCACTTGGGCGCCACCCTGACGCTCGCGAGCGCCTCCGTGGTGCTGGCGCTGGTGGTGGCGCTGCCGCTTGGCAGCCTGAGTGCGCTGCGCCCGGGGGGATGGTGTGATCGCCTGACCCTGGGCTGGAGCGTGCTGATGCGTGCGTTGCCCCCCTTCTTGCTCGGCCTGGTGCTCATGGTGATGCTCTCGGTGGAGCTGGGCTGGGTCAGTGCGGCAGGGCACGGGGAGGGGAGCAACCTGTTGCTGCCCGCCCTGACCCTGGGATTGGGGCTCTCCGGCGTGCTCTCCCGGGTGGTGCGTGAAAGCGTGCTCACCGTGGTGCAGTCCGGTTATTACCGATTTGCCCTCACCAAGGGGCTTTCGCCGGCCCGGGTTTTCTGGCGTCACGGTCTGCGCAACACCGGGGTCAGCATCATCGCCTACACCAGCGTGCAGCTGGTGCTGCTCATCGAGGGGGTCGTGGTGGTCGAGAGCCTGTTTGCCTGGCCCGGGATCGGCCATGCGCTGGTGCACGCCATCTTCTGGCGCGATATCCCCATGGTTCAGGGGACCGTGCTGGTGCTGGCGGTGCTCTTCGTGCTGCTCAATACCCTCACCGATCTGCTTTGTCTTGCCATTGCCCCCCGTGGTCCCAAGGAGTCCTGATCATGTCGTTGTCTGTCAAAACGGGGCTGGGCCTGCTCCTGCTGGTGGTGTTGTTTGCCCTGCTGGGCCCCGTGCTCTGGCCCGATCCGGCGGCTCAGGATCTGGCACAGTTTCTGGCTGATCCCTCCTGGCAGGAGCCCCTCGGGCGGGATCAGATGGGGCGCAGCCTGATGGCGCGCCTCGCGGCGGCAACCCGGCTCTCCCTGCTGCTGGGACTGCTGTGCGTCATCACGGCGGCGCTGTTGGGGTCATTGCTGGGCTGGCTCTCGGCCTGGCGCGGCGGCTGGGTCGACGGTCTGCTGCGCAGCCTGGCCGACGGCGTGCTGGCCCTGCCAGGCCTGTTGCTGGTGCTGCTCTTCTCCGCCATGGCCCAGGGTGGCTTTGCCATCCTCTATCTCGGGTTGGCCATGGCCCAGTGGGTGGAGTATTACCGGGTGGTGCGTGCCCGCAGCCGGGGGCTGCTCGCCTCGCCCCAGGTGGAGGCGTCCCGTCTGCTGGGATTCGGCCATGCCCATGTGGTGCGGCGCCATCTCTGGCCCGAGCTCGCCCCCCAGTTGCTCACCATGATGGCCTTCGGCCTAGCGGGTGCCATTCTAACCCTCTCTACCCTGGGCTTTGTCGGAGTAGGCATTCAGCCGCCAACGCCCGAGCTGGGGTTGATGATGACGGAGGCGCTGCCCCACTATCAGGAGGCTCCCCGTCTGCTACTGGCCCCCATTCTTGTCATGGGGCTGATGTTGCTGGCTCTGGTGCTGCTTCATCAGACGCGCGGCCTTGACATGCCATCTTCACAAGGAGCCACCTCATGACGGCCATTCATATCAAGGGGTTGCAGGTCGATGATGGCCAGAAAACCCTGTTGCAGGCGCTGGATTTCACCATTCATCCCGGCAGCGCCCTGACCCTGATCGGGGAGAGCGGCTCGGGCAAATCCCTGTTGGCTCATGCCCTGATGGGGACGTTGCCAGCCCCCCTGACAGGCCGGGGCGAGATGGTGTCGGGTGGCCGCCATCACAACCTGGCCGACACGCCTCGCCTGCGCACTCTCTGGGGGCGGGAGCTGGCGATGCTGCCCCAGGAGCCGGTGCTGGCGCTGGATCCCACCATGGGGTTGCTTGCCCAGGTGGAGGAAGGGTGGCTGCCAGGGGGCAAGGAGGCCCGATCGCGGGCCCGCGCCGCCCTCGAGCGGCTTGGACTGGCCGGGCGGGAGGGCGCCTTTGTACACCAGCTCTCGGGAGGCATGGCCCAACGCGCGGCCTTTGCCGCCGCCACCCTGGGGGAGGCCCGTCTGCTGGTGGCCGACGAGCCCACCAAGGGGCTCGACAGCCGGGCCGCAGCCAGGCTGGGTGCCTTGTTGCTGGGCTACCTGGCCCGTGGACGCCATCTGCTGACCATCACCCATGATCTCTCCCTGGCTCGCGAATTGGGGGGCTGGGTGCTGGTGGTCAAGGGAGGAGAGATCGTGGAACAGGGGCCCGCCGAGCGTGTGCTGCACACGCCATCCCATGCCTATACCAGGGCCCTGCTGGCGGCGGAGCCCTCCGCCTGGCCCGAGGCGGTCGTCCCTCCTACCGGTGACTGGCTCATCCGCGGGAAGGGGCTTGCCATGGGATATGGGGATCAACCCCTGTTCACGGGGCTCGACCTTGCCCTGGCGCAAGGGGAGCGAATGGCCATCATGGCGCCGAGCGGCGCGGGCAAGAGCACCCTCGGCAACGTGCTGCTGGGTCTGCAACGCCCCCTGCAAGGGGAGGTGCTGCGCCGGGAAGGGATAGCCCCCTGCCGCTGGCAGAAGCTCTATCAGGATCCGGTGCAGGCCTTTGCCAGCCGGGTGCGCCTCGCCACCCAGTTCGATGATGTGCTGCGTCTGCACAGGCTGCCCCGCCATCGGCTTGTCGACTATCTGGCCCGGTTGGGGCTGGATGAACGGCTGCTGACACGCCTGCCAAACCAGGTCTCGGGAGGGGAGCTGCAGCGGCTGTCGCTTATCCGGGCCCTGTTGCTGCGCCCCGTGCTGCTGTTCGCCGATGAGCCCACGTCCCGGCTCGATCCCCTGAGCCAGCAACAGACCATCGCCTGTCTGCTGGAGGAACTGGGAGAGATAGGCTGCGCCCTGCTGCTGGTGACCCATGACGAAGGGCTGGCCGGCAAGGTTGCTCCTCGTTGTCTGAGACTGGGGGAGGCGGGTACCCCCATGTTCGAAGGCGCGTCGGCCGAGGTGAGAAGAGTGGGGTAAAGAGGGGACAGGATGAATCCTTCCCCCATGATGAGACGACAGTGACGGGGCCTTGGGCCCCGTCGCATTAGAAAAACTTGGGTAAGCAGATTATAAAGTTTCGTTCGTTTTTTGTGATATGAATCACTAAGATTGTCGTAAGCCAGAGAGTGTCCTGCTGCTGGCGGGTGCGGGTCCTCCGCCTTGTTCCTCTTCAACGACCTTTGTCAGACACCTCCTGCAGATCCCTGCCCGGAGGGTGGCGGCTTTTTGATTTTTTTCGGACGACAGTATGTATCGGCACAGCTTCTATCCCCTGTTTTTCCTGACCATCCTGATGGTCGCCGTGGGTCAGATGACCCAGACCCTCTATGTACCCTCCATTCCCATGATGGCGGGGGACTTCCATGTGGCCTCCGGCCAGCTGCAGGCGGTGATGGCCTGCTACCTCATTCCCTACGGCCTCTCCCAGTTCGTTTATGGCCCCTTGTCGGATCGCATCGGTCGTCGTCCTGTGCTCATCATCGGCATGATGATCTTCCTGGTCGGCACCCTCACCATCCAGCTGATCCCGAGCTTCACCGCCTTGCTGGCGGGCAGCCTGATCCAGGGGCTGGGCACCGGGGCAGGGGGCGCCATGAGCCGGACCGTGATGCGCGACCGTTACAGTGGCGCCGAGCTCAACCGTGCCAACAGCCTGGTGAGCATGGGGGTCATCTTCTCCCCCCTGCTGGCACCTGTGCTGGGCGGCTGGCTCACCGAGCTGTTCAACTGGCGTGCCGGCTACTGGTTCCTGTTCGGTTTTGGTGCCCTGACCACCCTGGCGCTGCTGGCCTGGTTTGGGGAGACGCTGCCAGCATCCGCCCGCCAGCATTCGCTGCGGGTGGGCGCCGCCTATCGTCATGTGCTCGGCAACCCGCGCTTTCAGGGCAACCTGCTCTGTCTGATGGCCACCTTTGCCGGCCTCGCGGTGTTCGAGGCGGCGGCCGGGGTGTTGCTGGGGGACGTGCTCAAGCTGAGTGCCCGCACCGTCAGCGTGCTGTTCGTGCTGCCGCTGCCCGGTTATCTGTTCGGCGCCTGGCTTTCCGCCAGACTGAGTTTTCGCCTGAGCCAGGGCAAGCTGATGCGCCTTGGCATCGCCTTCCTGGCCCTGGGGTCGCTCATCATCCTGGTACCCGGGCTGCTCGGCATGGTGAGCGCTGCCTCCCTGGTGGGCGGGGCTGCGGTCTACTTCATTGGCAGCGGCATTCTCTATCCGACCGCCACCTCCTGTGCCATCGAGCCCTTCCCGGGCCAGGCGGGTACCGCGGGAGCCGTGCTCGGGGGCATGCAGAATCTGGGGGCTGGCGTGGTAACCCTGCTGGCCGCCAGCTTCCCGATGACGGGGCAGGTGACCCTGGGGGCCATCATGACGGTGATGGTGCTGATCGTGGCCTTGAGCTTTGTGTGGCTGCGCCACCACGGCGCGCCCCACGAGCAGATGGCCGTCTGACACGGCCAAGAGCCCGCCCCGTTGGCGCAATGCTGTTCAGATAAGCACATTTTTGACTAATTATTCATAAATGCGACTTGAGTTGGGGGAGCAAGGCTGTTTCCAGTCGATGTTCCTTCAGCCTTTATCCAGCGTGGCTTGCAATAGAAAGAGGGAGGCATCATGCCTCCCTCATTTTTTAGCCCTGATACTACGTGGACTGGAACTCAAATTCTCTTAAGTGAACAGCATTGCGCCCCGTTGGCGGGCTTTTTACTGCCTCCTGCCGGGTGGCGGGACGCCGCAGGGGAGTGGAAGGGGGGGTACCGCGCAGGCAAAGAAAAAGCCCGTCGTGATTACGGGCTTTTTTTGGGTAGGTACCCCGGAGATGCCGTTGCCGGTTTGGGCCCTTGAACCGTCGGTTCAAGGCGGAGATCTAATCTGGCCGCAGGCTTCTCGGTCGGGCCGAGCATGCTCAATAGCCAGAAGGCAGACCCCCTGTTTGGTATGAATATCGGCTCGGGGACTTGAACCGGCTGACAAACACTCCAGGGAATTTCAAAACTCGGTGCGATTAGGGCTGTTGCGCCTCTTCGCTGGATTCACCGTATTGTCCGTGCTCGATCAAGGCGGCTTCGATGGTGCGTTGCAGCATCTTGATCCGCTTGTCCATGGTCTCAGAGTATTGGTGGTTTTTCTCTTTTTCAAGGCAGAGCTCATGACAGAAATTGAGCGCTGCCATGACGGCCAGCTGTTCGTTGCTGGAGACCTTGGAACGTTGACGAAGCTCGATGAGCTTGTCGGTCAGCTGGTCGGCGGCCTGGCGCAGGGCATCTTGTTGTCCCAGGGGACAGGACACCTTGTAGGGACGTCCCAGAATGACGATTTCTACGGCCTCTATGCTCATGCCTTCCTCAATACGGCGGGGCTGATTTCCGCCTTTATCCACGTGGACAACTGGGCGGGACTATATAGCGCAGATGCAGAAGTTTCAAGGCCTTGCTGGCTCTGGCAGGGGGAGAATGCTAGGATCTCGGCCATAAATTCTGCATATTTGCCTGAACTTTGAGCGGATCCTAGATGAGCAAAACAAACCCCCTGAAATACGCCGCCGTGGCGGACCTGATGGCACAGCACGACCTCATGGCGACGGCCGTCGAGGCCCATGGCGTGATCTGCGGCCTGGTGTGCGGTGGCGTGGCCCTGGACGACAAAAGCTGGCAGCCCCATTTCAATGATCTGATCAACGACGGTTTCGGTCTGCCGGCACCGGTGCGCCAGGTGATGACCGACCTCTATCACGAGGTGATCGAGAGTCTGATGGCACAAAAGGGCGTCGAGCTGCTGCTGCCAAGCGACGAGGCGCCGCTCGATGAGCGCATCGACTCGCTGGTGGACTGGTCCCAGGCCTTCCTGGCCGGCTTTGGCGTGGTGCAACAGGAGCTCTCCAAGGCATCCGAAGAGCTGCAGGAGATGATTCAGGACATCGCCAGCATCACCCAGGTCTCTGCCGAGTTCGATCAGGAAGATGAAGAGAACGAAGCCTCCTTCCTGGTGCTCTACGAACACGTGCGCCTCGGGGTCATGATGGCGTTCGAGGAGTTTGGCAAGCGCCCGGCCGCGCCGAGCACGCCGCCGACCCTGCACTGATCTGCCCGCCCAGCGGGTCAATGAAAGAGCGCATCACGGCGCTCTTTCTGTTTTACAAGGGGTGAGAGCAGGGGAGGTACTCTGCTAACCCATGGCGCCAAAGCGGTTTTTTGCCCGTGGCTTCGCATCCCGTCCGCCACCTTTGTGGTAGGATTGGCCCACGTTTTTTCGCCTATGCCCTCTTCTCATGTCTCAATCTGATCTGGTTCACGTCGACGTGGCTATCGTCGGCGGTGGTATGAGCGGTGCCGTGCTGGCCCTCTCCCTTGCCGCCCTGAAAGGACAGGATGGCGCCCCCCTGCAGATCCTGCTGCTGGAGGCGAGTGCGCCCGAGCTCAATGCTCATCCCGGTTTCGATGCCCGTGCCATCGCGCTTTCCGCCGGTACCTGCGAGGCGCTGGCTCGTCACGGCCTCTGGCCGCACCTGGTACCCCACTGCTCCCCCATCACCCATATCCATGTGTCGGATCGGGGCCACTGTGGCCAGACCCGGCTGTCGGCGGCGGAGTATGGTCTACCCGCCCTCGGTCAGGTGATCGAGCTGTCGGCGGCGGGCATCGTGCTGCAAGAGGCGATCGCCGCCTGCCCGCAGATCCGTATGTTGTGCCCGGCCAGGCTTGAGGCCATCGACCCCGACGAGGCGGGAGTGACGCTCGCCCTGGAGGGCGGCGCGCGCTACCGCACCCGGCTGCTGGTGGCGGCCGACGGGGGCCACTCCTTCGTGCGCCAGCATTTCAAGATGCCGGTCAGTCGCCACGATTATGGCCAGAGCGCCATCATCGCCACCGTCAAGACCGCCGAGGATCCCGCCGGACGGGCCTTCGAGCGCTTCACCGATGGAGGGCCGCTGGCCCTGCTGCCCATGCAGGACGGCCTCTCCTCCCTGGTGTGGAGCGTGCCGCGGGACGAGGCACAGGGGCTGCTTGCACTGGATGACGCCGCCTTTCTCGCCCGTCTGCAGCAGGCTTTTGGCTGGCGCCTCGGGCGCATCGAGCGTACAGGCGTGCGCCACCTCTATCCGCTGGTGCTGACGGTGGCCGACTACCCGCTGGCCCAGCGCACCGTGCTGGTGGGTAACGCCGCCCACCTGCTGCACCCCATCGCCGGTCAGGGGTTCAACCTCGGCATGCGGGATCTGGACGTGCTGACCCGGACCCTGGCCCGTGCGCTCGCGGCGGGGGAAGACATCGGCGGCTTTGAGGTGCTAAGCGGCTACTGGCAGCAGCGGCGGGACGATCAGGCCCAGACCGTCTGGCTCACGTCCTCCCTGGCCCAGCTCTTCTCAAACCATCACGCTCCCCTGGTGGTGGGCCGCAATCTGGCGCTCTCCCTGATGGGCAGAGTGCCCTGGCTCAAGGCACCGCTCGCCTCCCGCACCCTGGGATTCGTGGACGAGGTGTGCGGCCAATAAGCGCTGTCGCTCCGGCGGCAAAGACGATTTCGAGCAAGAGGCACGCCTGTGGGCGTCGCCTCGCAGATCCTGGCGACTCGCCCGGAAAGGACACAAGAGAATGCAGATGCAAGATGTGGATGTGGTGATCGTGGGGGGGGGCATGGTGGGCCTGGGGCTCGCTGCCGCCCTCAAGAACCGGGCGATCAAGGTGGCCATCGTGGAAGGCCGGCTGCCCGATGCAACGCTTGGTGAGACGCCGGACAACAGGGTCAGTGCCCTGAGCCTCGCGAGTCAGCACATCCTGCAAGGGGTCGGCGCCTGGGACGGCATAGTGGCGCGCCGCCTGCAGCCCTATGAGAAGATGCAGGTGTGGGAGCAGGACAGTTTCGGCCACATCGATTTCGATGCTGCCAGCCTGCGTCAGGGGGCCCTTGGCCACATCGTCGAGAACCGGGTGATCCAGCTTGCGCTGCTGGACGCCATCGCGGGGGCCAGCAATATCCAGATGCTGACCCCGGCCCGGGCCACCAGCCTGCAGTGCGGGCCAGCGGGGGCCCTGCTGCTGCTGGAAGATGGCCAGGCCCTCTCGGCCAAGCTGGTGGTGGCCGCCGATGGCGCCCACTCCTGGGTGCGCCGTCAGGCAGACATTCCCCTCACCAGCTGGGATTACGGTCATCACGCCCTGGTGGCGACGGTGCGTTGTGCCGAGCCCCATGAGGCGGTGGCGCGCCAGATCTTCACCCCCCAGGGGCCGCTCGCCTTCCTGCCCCTGTGGCAGCCCGACCTCTGCTCTATCGTGTGGTCTGTGCCCGCGGCCCGCGCCGAGGCGCTCTGCGCCCTGGATGACGATGGCTTCAACCGCCAGCTCACCGCCGCCTTTGATGGGCGCCTCGGGCTGTGCAAGGTGGAGGGGGCTCGCAGCGCCATTCCGCTGACCGCCCGCTACGCCCGCGACTTTGCCCGCGAGCGCCTGGTGCTGGTGGGGGATGCGGCCCACACCATCCACCCGCTGGCGGGGCAGGGGGTGAATCTGGGCTTGCTGGATGCCGCCGCCCTGGCGGAGCAGATCCTCATTCATCACGGCAAGGGCGCGGACATCGGCCTGCTCGCCAACCTGCGGGGCTACGAGCGCTGGCGCAAGAGCGAGGCGGCGCGCATGCTGGCGGCCATGGAGGGGCTCAAGCGACTGTTTGCGGGCAGCAACCCCCTCAAGAAGCTGGTGCGCGGGGTGGGGCTTCGCGCCGTCGACGGTCTTGGCCCCCTCAAGCAGGGCATGATCCGGGCCGCCATGGGGCTGGATGGGGAGCTGCCCACCCTGGCCAAGGGTGAAAAAATCTAATCTTACCCCGGGGTTTTAACAAAAAAACTAATCTGACAGGGCGAGATGACCCTTTGGGGTGTCAGCCTTTAATGTTGGCGAGAAGCGAAACGTTTTTCTGTAAATTGTGACGGGACGGTAAAAATCAACATTAAATCCCGCAATGGCGCGGTTTTGGCTGTTTTTATCACTGTTTTTGCCTTAGTGTCTGGTGTCAGTGAGTCGGGTGAGGATTAGTTTTTTTTGAGCGGTGCCCCGGCACGCTTGTCATATAATCCGCTCCGTTCAAGGAATCACTCCTGCCCGCCCGGGCGGGAACGAGCACAGAGCTTGTGGTCCGTAGTTCCCGACGAGCCGGGGCGGATTGCGAGTGTTGTCGCGAACGCTTAAGGAAACACAGCGATGATCCAGACTACTGTATTGCATCCGAAACACCTGGAAGCGGGTGCCAAGATGGTGGACTTCCACGGTTGGGAGATGCCCATCAACTACGGTTCCCAGTTGGAAGAGCACCATGTGGTGCGCACCGATGCAGGCATGTTCGATGTCTCCCACATGACCATCGTCGATTTGACCGGCGAGCGGGTCAAAGCCTTCCTGCAACACCTGCTGGCCAACGACGTGGCCAAACTCACCGTCCCCGGCAAGGCCCTCTACAGCGGCATGCTCAATCCGGAAGGCGGCGTCATCGATGACCTCATCACCTACTTCCTGACCGATACCTTCTACCGCCTGGTGGTGAACTCCGCCACCCGCGAGAAGGATCTGGCCTGGATCCGCCATCACGCCATCGACTTTGCCGTGAGCGTGACCGAGCGCCCCGAGCTTGCCATGATCGCGGTGCAGGGCCCCCACGCCAAGGCCAAGGCGGCCAAGGTGTTCACCCCCGAGCAGAATGCGGCGGTCGAAGGCATGAAGCCCTTCTTCGGTGTGCAGGCCGGGGATCTCTTCATCGCCACCACCGGCTACACCGGCGAAGATGGCTACGAGATCGTGGTCCCCCAAGAGAAGGCGTGCGATCTGTGGCAGGCCCTGCTGGACAACGGCGTGGCCCCTTGTGGCCTGGGTGCCCGTGATACCCTGCGCCTGGAAGCGGGCATGAACCTCTACGGTCAGGACATGGACGAGTCAATCTCTCCGCTTGCCGCCAACATGGCCTGGACCCTGGCCTGGGAGCCTGCCTCCCGCCAATTCATCGGCCGCGCCGCCCTGGAAGCCCAGAAGGCCGCCGGCAACCAGCCCAAGCTGGTGGGTCTGGTGATGGAAGAAAAGGGCGTGCTGCGTGCCGGCATGCCGGTCACCTTCACCAGCGAGAGCGGCGAAACACGGGAAGGAGTGATCACCTCCGGCTCCTTCTCGCCCACCCTGGGTTACAGCATTGCCCTGGCGCGGGTGCCCCGCGATATCGGCGAACAGGCCCAGGTGGAGATCCGCAAGAAGCAGGTCACCGTGAAAGTCACCAAGCCGGCCTTCGTGCGCAACGGCCAGCCGCTGGTGTAATCATTGATTGCGGTGAGGGTTGACCTTCGCCGCCCCATTTTTGTTGAAGCGATCCAAGAGCATAAAGGAAGCACAAATGAGCCATATCCCGAGCGAACTGAAATATGCCACCTCCCACGAGTGGGTCCGTGTTGAAGCCAACGGCGAAGCCGTGGTCGGCATCACCGAGCACGCCCAGGATCTGCTGGGGGACATGGTGTTCGTCGATCTGCCGGAAGTGGGCAAGCAGGTGAGCGCCGGTGAAGATTGCGCCGTGGCGGAGTCCGTCAAGGCCGCCTCCGACATCTACAGCCCGGTGAGCGGCGAGATCCTGGCCGTCAACGAAGAGCTGGAAGGCAGCCCCGAGCTGGTCAACTCCGACCCCTACGGCGCCGGCTGGCTGTTCCGCATCAAGCTGGACGACGCGGGCGAGCTCGCCAACCTGCTGGATGCCGAAGGCTACCAGAACGTGGTGGACGAAGAGTAATGCCCCCGGGCCCTGCCAACACAGCAGGGCCCACTTGTATGACTGCCATCCTGCGGCCATGGCGGTTGCAGGAAAGGCGCAGCCTTTGCGCCTTCGGGATGCCCTTGCCGCATTCCCCGTCTGCCCGCGGCGGACACAGAACATGAGTGGAGCCGGTATCGACCGGCTACAGGAACATCAGGTCTTGGTTGTCAGGATGTCATGCCAGGACCTATTACCAGGAAATAGGGAAATGACCCAGTCACTGTTTGAACTCGAGCAAAAAACCGATTTCATCCGCCGTCACATCGGCCCGGGTGAGGAAGAACTGCGGGCCCTGCTCGCCACCGTGGGTGCCGAGAGCCTGGACGATCTGATTGAGCAGACGGTCCCCGCCGCCATCCGTCGTCCGGGGCCGCTTGGTATCGGCGCCCCCATGACCGAAGTGGAGGCCCTGGCCAAGCTCAAGGGCTATGCGGCCAAGAACCAGATCGCCAAGAGCTACATCGGCATGGGCTACCACGACACCCACGTGCCCCACGTCATCCTGCGCAACGTGCTGGAAAACCCGGGCTGGTACACCGCCTACACCCCCTATCAGCCCGAGCTGGCCCAGGGCCGTCTCGAAGCCCTGCTCAACTTCCAGCAGCTCACCCTGGATCTCACCGGCATGGATCTGGCGAGCGCCTCCCTGCTCGATGAAGCCACCGCCGCCGCCGAAGCCATGGCGCTGGCCAAGCGCATGGCCAAATCCAAATCCAACCTCTTCTTCGTGGCCGACGACGTTCACCCCCAGGTGATCGACGTGGTCAAGGAGCGCGCGGTCCACTTCGGTTTCGATGTGGTGGTCGGCCCTGCGGGCGAGGCCGTGAGCGAAGAGGTGTTCGGTGCCATGTTCCAGTACCCGGGGACTACCGGCAATGTGGCCGATCTGCGTTCCCTCATTGCCGCCGTCCAGGCCCAGAAGGGGCTGGCCTGCGTCGGGACCGACATGCTCTCCCTGCTGCTGCTCAAATCCCCGGGTGAACTGGGTGCCGACGTGGTGTTCGGCAGTGCCCAGCGCTTCGGTGTGCCCATGGGTTACGGTGGCCCCCACGCCGCCTTCTTCGCCACCCGCGACGCCTACAAGCGCTCCATGCCGGGTCGCATCATCGGCGTCTCCAAGGATGCCCGTGGCAAGAGCGCCCTGCGCATGGCCATGCAGACCCGCGAGCAGCACATCCGCCGCGAGAAGGCCAACTCCAACATCTGTACCGCCCAGGTGCTGCTGGCCAACATGGCGAGCTTCTACGCCGTCTACCACGGGCCGGTGGGGCTGAAAACCATCGCCTCCCGCGTGCACCGTCTGACCACCATCCTGGCGCTCGGCCTCACCGCCAAGGGCGTGGCTCTCAAGCACGGAAGCTGGTTCGATACCCTCACAGTACTGACGTCGGACAAGGCTGCACTCATTGCCAAGGCCGAAGGGCTCGGTATCAACCTGCGCGCGGATCTCGATGGTGCAGTCGGTGTGTCCCTCTCTGAAACCACCACCCGAGGCGATGTAGCCGAGCTGTTCGACCTGTTCCTTGGGGCGGGTCACGGCCTCGATGTGGAGGCCCTCGACCAGGCGGCGCAGGCCCATCACGCCATCCCGCAGGATCTCCTGCGCACCGACGCCGTGCTGACCCACGAGGTATTCAACAAGTACCACTCCGAGACCGAGATGCTGCGCTACATCCACCGTCTCGAAGCGAAAGATCTGGCCCTGAACTACGCCATGATTTCTCTCGGCTCCTGCACCATGAAGCTCAACGCCACCGCCGAGATGATCCCGGTGACCTGGCCTGAATTCGGCAAGCTGCACCCCTTCGCGCCGCTCAAGCAGACCCAGGGTTACCAGCTGCTGCTGGCAGATCTGGAAGACTGGCTGGTGAAGGTGACCGGCTACGATGCGGTCTGCATGCAACCCAACTCCGGCGCGCAGGGCGAATACGCGGGCCTGCTCGCCATCAAGAAGTACCACGAGTCTCGCGGCGAGGGGCATCGCGATGTCTGCCTCATCCCGGCCTCTGCCCACGGCACCAACCCGGCTTCCGCCCAGATGGCGGGCCTCAAGGTCATCGTCACCGCCTGTGACAAGGCAGGCAACGTGGATCTGGACGACCTGCGGGCCAAGGCCGCCGAGGTCGGAGACCAGCTCTCCTGCCTGATGGTGACCTACCCCTCCACCCACGGGGTGTACGAGGAGACCATCAAGGAGGTGTGTGACATCGTTCACCAGTATGGTGGTCAGGTTTACCTCGACGGCGCCAACATGAACGCGCAGGTCGGGCTGACGGCGCCAGGCTTTATCGGTGCGGACGTCTCTCACCTCAACCTGCACAAGACCTTCGCCATTCCCCATGGCGGTGGCGGTCCGGGCATGGGCCCCATCGGCGTGAAGAAACACCTGGCACCGTTTGTGGCCGGTCACGCCGTGGTCAAGACCGACAAGGAGAGTCGTGACAACGGCGCCGTGTCTGCCGCCCCGTTCGGTTCGGCCAGCATCCTGCCCATCAGCTGGATGTACATCGCCATGCTGGGGGACGAGGGGCTCAAGAAATCCACCCAGGTCGCCATCCTCAACGCCAACTACCTGGCCAAGAAGCTCGGCGAGTCCTTCCCCGTGCTCTATACAGGTCGCAACGGCCGGGTGGCCCACGAGTGCATCCTGGACATCCGCCCGCTCAAAGAAGCCAGTGGCATCAGCGAGATGGACGTGGCCAAGCGCCTGATGGACTACGGCTTCCACGCGCCGACCATGAGTTTCCCGGTAGCGGGCACCCTGATGGTCGAGCCGACCGAATCCGAATCCAAGCGCGAGCTGGATCGCTTCGTGGAAGCCATGACCGCCATCCGTGCCGAGATTGCCCGGGTGCAGGACGGCCACTGGAGCCTCGCCGACAACCCCCTGGTCCATGCGCCGCACACCCAGGACGACGTGATGGATGCAGAGTGGAACCGTGGCTACAGCCGCGCCGAGGCGGTCTTCCCGTCCGACGCCGTGCGCGCCAGCAAGCTGTGGCCGTCGGTTAACCGCATCGACGACGTCTATGGTGATCGCAACCTGTTCTGCTCCTGCGTGCCCACCGAGGATTACGCCAAGTAATCGCGGCGCCTGATCACGGCCATTTAAGTTGGAAACCGTGACATTGAAGTTGGAAACCGACCATTCAAGTTGGAAACTCAAAGGCCCTGCAACAGCAGGGCCTTTTTATTATTCCGTGGACTGAGAGTCATTAAATTATAAAAATGATCGCATTTTGATCTTTCAGCCGTGTTGGGGAAGGTGCGAACAAGACTCTGGTGTGAGACTATCAGTCTCACTTGGTATCAGGGATGAGGTTCAGCATGGTCCAACAGTTTACTTTCGCGGATAGCAAGGGAAGGTGCGAATAAGTCATATGGCACGAGAGCATTTACTGGTAACCCATTGATATTCCTGATTACCCATGACCCTCAGCCAGCTTCAAGAGCCGATATGGCATCGGAGGGCTTGCCACGACTGCATGCCCCAA
>NZ_JAPDBZ010000081.1:0-17680 GCF_027705505.1 Aeromonas sp. QDB56 | reverse complement strand
ACCAGCGGGGCTGACGCCCCGGCGAAATTCCCCTCCCACCTACGTCGGAGGGAGTCCCCTTTCGCATTTAAGATGGGTCTTCATTGTTGTCATCCTGGCAAGAGTAATGGGTCTTTATAGGTGCAATGGCCGGGAGTTGGCAAGACAGGCGTCGCTTCGTATCGTGACGCACCACCTGTTTTATCTGCGCCCTTGCCAGTACAATGCCGCCAACCGGCACCGTATGGCGCCACACTATGACAGGGACGATCCATGACATTCGACAACAGGCTGGCCGCCGCCCATCGGGAGCTGGCCGAGAAGGGCGTGCAAACGCTCAACTACAACCCGCCGATCATCTGGCTGCTGCGAAAGGCGGGGTTCACCATCAGGCCGCCCCACTACGAACGCTTTCTGATCAACGTTCTTGCCCTGGGACTCCCCATCGGCGCTATCTGGGGGGTGTTGATGTGGTGCCTCGGCTGGCAGGATGAGGTGAGCCCGGGGTTTGCCCTGCGCCAGAGCCTGCTGTTTGGCATCGGGCTCGGTCTGCTGATGGGGACCTGGTTCTGGTTTAGGCGCAAGCAGCTCAAGCTGACCCCCTGGGACGCCTTGCCACTCTCCACGAGCCCCACGCAAAAACGCTGGCAACCGAAATAACCACCGATATCGACAAGGAGACCCTTATGACCAGGGCCCATGAAAAACTGAACTATGTGGATTTTGCGGCCAGGGATCTTGCCGCCACCAAGGCCTTCTTCACCGCCGCCTTTGGCTGGCAGTTTGCCGACTACGGCCCCAATTATTGCGCCTTCGAGGGAGAAGGGCTGGATGGCGGCTTCTACCGCGCCGAACTGTGCAGCCAGAGTGCTCAGGGCGGGGCGCTCCTGGTGTTCTACAGCGCCGATATCGAGGCGACCCAGGGCAAGGTGAGCCAGCATGGCGGCACCATAGTGCGCCCCCTGTTCGACTTCCCCGGTGGCCGCCGCTTTCACTTTGTCGAGCCCAGCGGCAATGAATTTGCGGTCTGGTCCGAACAGGCCAGCGCCTGATAATACTCCGCCCTCCCCCTGGCCCACCTGCACCACGACCAGCCATGGGGAGGCCACATTGCTGCACTCACCTCAATAGTGTTTTGCGACTGCTGCCCTGTATCCCCCAGTCTGGGGCGGGCATACTGACCCCCGTCTTAACGAGGAGGTTCAGATGCCATCCCCCCTGATCGTGATTGCCCAGCTTGACGCCAAACCCGAATTCGCCGCCCAGTTTCGCGCTGCCCTCGAGCCGCTGATCGCCGCTACCCTGCAAGAGCCGGGGTGCCTTCGCTACCAGTTGCACCAGAGCCTGGAGAGCCCCCACAGCTGGATGCTGTACGAGGAGTGGGAGAGCGAAACCGCCCTGCTCGCCCACCAGCAGCAGCCCCACTACATCGCCTTTGCCAGCCTCGCCTCCCCCTGGTTTGCCAACCGGATCGTGAGCCGCTACCGGCGCGCCTGACTGCCTCCGCCCTCGGCGCAGGCAAAGCCCATCATTTGAGCGTAGAAACACTAACCTGAGGAATTTGATGATGAAGATGCCCAACCTGGGTCTTGGAACCTTCCGCCTGAAAGATCAGCCCCTTCGCGACTCCCTGCTCCAGGGGCTGGAACTTGGCTACCGCCATATCGACACCGCCCAGATCTATGACAACGAGGCCGAAGTCGGCCAGTTGATGAGCGAGAGTGGCGTGCCCCGCCAGGATATCTACCTGACCACCAAGGTGTGGACCAGCGAGTTCGGTCCGGGCAAGGTGATCCCGAGCCTGGAAGTGAGCCTGGAGAAACTGCGCACCGACTATCTGGACCTGGCGCTCATTCACTGGCCCTCCCCCCAGGATGAGGTGCCGATGGCGGTCTATCTGGAGCAGCTCGCCGAGGCCAAAGCCCGGGGCCTGACCCGGGAGATCGGGGTCTCCAACTTCACCGTGGCCCAGCTTAAACAGGCCATCGAGATTTTGGGGCCGGGCGCCATCGCCCACCAGCAGGTGGAGATCCACCCCCTGCTGCAAAACCGCAAGGTGGTCGATTTCTGCCAGGCCCACGGCATCGCCATCACCGCCTATATGCCGCTCGCCTATGGCAAGGTGCTCGCCGAGCCGCTGCTGATGGAGATCGGCAAGCGCCACGGCGTCTCGGCGGCCCAGGTGTCGCTGGCCTGGCTGCTGGCCCAGGGCATGACGGTGATCCCGAGCTCTACCAAACGGGAGAATCTGGCCGCCAACCTGGCTGCGCTGAAGGTACGGCTCAGCAGCGACGAGATGGCCGCCATCGCCACCCTGGATCGGGGCGAGCGCTGCGCCAACCCGGACTTTGCGCCGGATTGGGATTAAACCATGGCCTCTCGATTCGGCGGTGGATAGCGGCGACCCTCACGAACAGACTGCAACCACGGGCTATCCCCTCTCCCTATGGGAGAGGGAGAGGGAGAGGGAGAGGGTGAGGGTGAGGGCAGGCTCTTCTATTCAGGTCATCAGGCCTTAAACCAGATAGCCCCCTCATCCCCAGCCCTTCTCCCGCAAGGGGAGAAGGGAGCAAAGAAAACCCGACACCGTCGACGAGAACACCAGCGGGAGGCCCAGTGCCTCCCGCTTTTTTGTCCCCAATACCGCGCGTCACTGCCACCCGCGCCGCTGGCCCCCTCCCCTGCAACCTTCCGCTGCCCTTCCCTCTTTATTCCCAGTTCGGTCTGTACGCTTTGCCTCTGCACTCAACTCGCTCTATACGGCCCACTCTTGTCTCTGCAACCTCAGCCACTCCCACTTCCACGCCCCAATTGCTGCTGATTTGGCAAAAGTAATTTGACGTTGCCGTCATTTTTACCAACAAACACCCTCGGCATACTGGCGCCATTCTCCCGTCGGGAGTCCCAATCCAAGGAGTTGTTATGCCACTGGCGTTATTTGCCCTCACCTTAAGTGCCTTTGCCATAGGCACCACCGAATTCGTGATCGTGGGGCTCATCCCCACCATCGCCGAGCAGCTCAATGTCTCGCTCCCCTCGGCGGGCCTGCTGGTCAGCCTCTATGCCCTTGGGGTGGCCATCGGCGCCCCCGTGCTCACGGCGCTCACCGGCAAGCTGCCGCGCAAGTGGCTGCTGGTAGGGCTGATGGCCCTCTTCACCGTCGGCAACCTGCTGGCCTGGCAGGCCCCCGGGTACGAGAGCCTGATTGTGGCCCGCATTCTCACCGGGCTGGCCCACGGGGTCTTCTTCTCGGTAGGCAGCACCATCGCCACGGGTCTCGTGGCCAAAGAGAAGGCGGCCAGCGCCATCGCCATCATGTTCAGCGGCCTCACGGTCGCCCTGGTGACCGACGTCCCGCTTGGCACCTGGATTGGTCAGGTCTTTGGCTGGCGCGAGACCTTCCTGGTGGTGAGCCTGCTCGGCCTCGTCGCCATGGTGGGCAGCCTGCTGCTGGTACCGGGGAACCTGCCGAAGGGGGCCGCCTCCAGCGTTCGCGAGCAGCTCTCGGTGCTCACCAAGAAACCGCTGCTGCTGGTCTACGCCAAGACGGCGCTCGGTTACGGCGGTGCCTTCACGGCGTTTACCTTCCTCGCCCCCATCCTGCAACAGGTGAGCGGCTTTAGCGCCGGCGCGGTGAGCCTCATTCTGCTGGTGTACGGGGTATCGGTCGCCGTCGGCAATATCTGGGGCGGCAAGCTCGCCGACCGGATGGGTCCGCTGCCTGCCCTCAAGCTGCTGTTTGCAGGTCTCGCCGTGGTGCTGCTGGTGCTCACCTTCACCGCACCGCACCCGGTGCTGGCGGTACTGACCGTGCTGGTGTGGGGCGCCTTCGCCTTTGGCAACGTGCCGGGTCTTCAGGTACTGGTGGTGAAACAGGCCGAGCGCCACACCCCCAATGCCGTGGATGTGGCCTCCGGCCTCAACATCGCCGCCTTCAACGTCGGCATTGCGCTGGGCTCCGTGGTCGGCGGTTTCGTGGTGGAGCACCTCGGCCTGATGCACACCCCCTGGATTGGTGCCCTCATCGTGCTGCTGGCCTACGGCCTCACCCATGTCAGCGAAGCGGGCGAGCGCCGCGCCGCCCTTGCCTGACCCCCGGGCAAGCAAAAGGCCGACACCCTGTGTCGGCCTTTTTTTCATGGGCAAGATGCGAGGCTCAGGGCTCCTTGAGATCCTCATCGGCAGCCCAGCGCGCCTCCAGCCAGAGCAGGTTGACCAGCCCGCAGAGCAAGGCGAACCCCAGCCCCAGCAACCAGGTGAAATACCACATATCGCATTGATCCTTGTGTTGAAGCGGATTAGTAGAGGCTGTGGCCGTGCTGGCGCACCTGCTCGGCGCTGACCCTGCCGCGCACCACCCGGTAGACCCAGAGGGTATAGCCGATGTTGACCGGCATCAGTACCCCGACGATCCCCAGCATGATAAGCAGGGTGCGCTCGCTGGAGGTGCTGTCCCACAGGGTCAGGCTGCTGGCCGGATCCAGGGACGAGGGCAGCACGAAGGGGAAGAGCGCGATGGCCACGGTCAGCATCATGGCGGCGCAGGCACCGCCGCTGGCAACGAGCGCCAGCCCGGACTTGCCGAGGCGGCTTGCCAGCGCGCACACCAGGGGCAGCAGGAGCCCGAGCACAGGCACGGCCCAGAGCACCGGATGGGCGACAAAGTTGCCAAGCCAGCCCGCCGGCACCGCCACCACCTCTTTCATCAGCGGAGTGAGGGCGCCGTTGAGATCGCCGATGGCCGTGATGCGATACCCCGCCATCTCCCCAAGCCAGACGCCGCCAAGGGCAAAGAGGGCGCTCGCCAGGGGGCCGAGCCAGAGGGCGAGGCGGGCGCTGCGCGCTGCTATGGCCCCCTGGGTCTTGCACTGGAGGAAGCTGGCACCGTGCAGCAAGAGCAGCGCCAGCGCCGTCCCCATGGCGGTCAACAGCAGCGGCCAGTGGAACGCAAAGGCGCCATAGTGGATGCGAAGGGCCGCATCGAAGCGAAACGGCAGCCCTTGCAGCACCAGGCCAAGGGTGGCACCAAACACCAGGGTCGGCAGCAGACCGCCCACCACCAGGGCGCGGTCCCACCAGCGGCGCCAGACCGGGTCCGGCAGCTTGCTGCGATAGTCAAAGCCCACCGGGCGCAAAAAGAGGCCGAACAGCAGGAACATGAAGGGCACGTAAAGCGCCGAGAAGGCGGCGGCATAGACCAGGGGCCAGGCGGCAAACAGGGTGCCGGCACCGGCGATGAGCCACACCTGGTTGCCCTCCCACACCGGCCCCACGCTGTTGAGCAGCACCCGCCGCTCGTCATCCGTCTTGCCGACCACGGGCAGCAGCATGCCGACCCCGAGATCGAAGCCATCCATCACCACGAAGCCGACCAGCAGGAAGAGCACCAGCCCCCACCAGATCACTTTCAGGGTTTCGTAATCCATCAGGCAGGACTCCCGTTTTGCAACACTTCACCTTGATAACGACCCGTCTGCAGGCTGGCAGGCCCTTTGCGGATCACATGACGCAACAAGAACAACTCCACCACCAGCAGGCTGCTGTAGATGAGGAAGATGGCGATGAGGCTGAACCAGAGCTGCCCCGGTTGCAGCAGGGAGACGGAGGCCGACACCGGCAGCACGTCGCTGATGGTCCAGGGCTGGCGACCGAACTCCGCCACGAACCAGCCCGCCTCGATGGCAATCCAGGGCAGCGGAATAGACCAGAGCAGGGCCCTGAGCAGCAGCGGGGATTGCACCAGCCTGCCCCGGCACAGCTGCAGGAAGGCGGCGGCAAAGAGCGCCAGCAGCGCCACGCCGATGCCCACCATCAGGCGAAAGCTCCAGAACAGCGGCGCCACCTGGGGGATGGAGTCCGCCACCGCCTTGGCGATGGCCGCCTCGTCCGCTTTGCCAATCTCCTTGGCATAGGGGGTGAGCAAGAGGCCGTAGCCCAGATCGCCGCGGTGGCGCTCGAAGGTGGCGCGGGCCGCCTGGTTGCTGCCATCTGCCCGCATCGCTTCGAGCGCCTCGTGGGCCAGCATGCCGCTGCGAATGCGCGCCTCGTGCTGCGCTTTCAGATCTTTGAGGCCCGTCACCTGCTCATCCAGGGAGCGGGTGGCGATGATGCCCATCAGATAGGGTATCTTGATAGCCGCGTGGGTGGTCTCGGCACGCTGATCCGGCAGGCCGAACAGGGTGAAAGAAGCCGGGGCGGGCTCCGTCTCCCACTCCGCCTCGATGGCGGCGAGCTTGACCTTCTGCACCTCCCCCGAGCGATAGCCCGACTCGTCCCCGAGCACGATGACAGAGAGGATGGCCGCGAGGCCAAAACCCGAGGCGATGGCAAAGGATCGCAGGGCGAAGCGCACCTCCATGCCGCGCAGCAGATACCAGCTGCTCACCCCCATCACGAACAGGGAGGCCGCCACATAGCCCGCCGCCACCGTGTGGACGAACTTGACCTGGGCCACCGGGTTGAAGATGACCGCGGCCACGTCCACCAGCTCCATGCGCATGGTCATGGGGTTGAACTCGGCGCCGACCGGGTTTTGCATCCAGCCGTTGGCGATGAGGATCCAGAGGGCGGAGAGGTTGGAGCCGAGCGCCACCAGCATGGTCACCAGCAGGTGCTGACCGCGGGAGAGCTTGTCCCAGCCGAAGAAGAAGAGGCCCACCAATGTGGACTCGAGGAAGAAGGCCATCAGCCCCTCCACCGCCAGCGGCGTGCCGAAGATATCGCCGACATAGTGGGAGTAATAGGCCCAGTTGGTCCCGAACTGGAACTCCAGGGTGATCCCGGTGGTCACCCCCATCACGAAGTTGATGCCAAACAGCTTGCCCCAGAAGCGGGTGATGTCCTTGTAGATCACCTTGCCGGTCATCACGTAGGCCGACTCGGCGATCACCAGGCTCCAGGACAGCCCCAGGGTGAGGGGCACAAACAGAAAGTGGAACATCGCCGTCGCCCCGAACTGTATTCGGGAGAGGCTGACCACATCATCCAGGCTTATCATGCATGACTCTCTATGTTGCATTTAACGGACAGGTTTTCGCCCGCCAAGTACACCATGGTCCATGACACCTATAACAGATGCAGTTATAGTGAAAAACACCTATAACAGTTTGGGCCCACCATGTCCCGCTACGGCCAGTTGGCAGACCAGCTGCAACAGCAGATCACGAGCGGCCTCTGGCAGCCGGGGGAGCGCATCCCCTCCATCCGCCAGAGCTGCAAGACCCACGGCCTCAGCCCCATGACGGTGCTCCAGGCCTATCAGCTGCTCGAAAGCCGCGGCCTCATCCTGGCGCGGCCCCAGTCCGGCTACTATGTCAAGGCCGCGAGCACGGCCCGGCGGGAGAGCCAGCCCCAGCAGGCCCGCTACAGCGGCTCGGTGGACATCAACGATCTGGTGTTCGAGGTGCTGCAGGCGAGCAAGTCACGGGAGCTGGTGCCCCTTGGCATGGCGGTGGCGGACCCGACCCTCTTCCCCCACCCCCAGCTCGGTCGGGCCCTCGGCAGTTGCATGCGCCGCCTCGATCCCTTCAGCACGGTGGCAGATCTGCCCCCCGGCAACGAGGCACTGCGCCGCGCCATCGCCCGGCGCTACGCCGGCGAGGGGATGGCGGTGGATCCCCAGCAGATCATCATCACCACGGGGGCCATGGAGGCGCTCTCCCTCAGTCTTCAGGTGCTGACCGAGCCCGGCGACTGGGTGGTGGTGGAGTCCCCCACCTTCTACGGCGCCCTGCAGGCCATCGAGCGGCTTAAGCTCAAGGTGGTGGAGATCCCGGTGATCCCCGGGGTGGGCATCGATCTCGCCCTGCTGGAGGAGGCCCTTGCCCAGCGCCCCGTCAAGGCGTGCTGGCTGATGGGCAATGTGCAGCACCCCCTCGGCCACACCATGCCCGATGAGCACAAGCAGGCGTTGATGGCGCTGCTCAACCGCCATCAGGTTCCCCTGGTGGAGGATGACGTCTATGCGGAGCTCTATGTCGGGCGTGAGCGGCCAAGGCCCATCACCCATTGGGATGCGCGGGGAGAGAGCCTGCTGTGCGGCTCCTGGACCAAGTGTCTGGCGCCGGGCTTTCGGGTCGGCTGGGTAGTGGCCAAGCGCCACGCCGAGCGCATCCAGCGGCTGCAACTGATGTCGACGCTCTCGACCAATGTGCCCAGTCAGCTGGCGCTGGCCGATATGTTGCGCCAGGGCGGGGTGGACGCCCACTTTCGCCGCCTGCGCCACACCCTGGCCCAGCGCCAGCAGCAGATGCGGGCAGCCCTGATGCGCCTCTTCCCCGAGGCGCGTATCTCCAACCCCGATGGTGGCTACTTTCTCTGGCTCGAATTTGACGCCCGCCTCGATGGCCGGGCGCTCTATGCCAGCGCCATCGAACAGGGGGTCTCCATCGCCCCCGGGGCCCTCTTCTCCAGCCAGGGCCAGCACAACCACTGCCTGCGCCTCAACAGCTCCCATCCCTGGAGCCCGCAACTGGACGCGGCCCTCACCCGGCTGGCGGGCCTCATCGCCCGGCAACGGGAAACCTGGCAGAGCCCCCCTGACGCCTCACACGACAAGGGCCCGTAACGGGCCCTTTTGCAAGCGAGTGCGCCTTATCTGGCCATGGTCTGTGACTGGGCCTTGAAGCCCAGTCGCTCGTAGAGGGCCCTGGCCCGCTCGTTGAAAGCCATCACCTCCAGGCGCAGCTGGCTTGCGCCCCGCGCCTTGCCCCACTGGTCCCCGTGGGCGATCAGCGCCCGGCCGATGCCCCGGGAGCGCTGCCACTCATCCACCACCACGGTCGTGATGCGGCAGACGGGCAGCTTGCTGAGAAAGGGGACGCTCTCGTTGAGGTCGATGCGGGCGGTGAGAAAGCCCGCCACCTCTCCCGCCACCACCGCCACGCAGAAAAGACGCGCCTCGTCGGCTATGGCGCCGAGCAAGAAGGCCCTGTCCTCCGGGGACGGGGGGCAGAACACCTCGGGCACCTGTTCGAAGTGGAGCTGACCTATCTGCCGGTTCAGGGCCAGAATGGCGTCGATATCCTGTTCAGTTGCCTTGCGAATGTCCACCTGATGCTCCTTGCAGTGAGGGTCGCCAGCGAGGAAAGAGGCTCGGCGGTCACCCTTTGGAACCCGCATCTTATCGGCTCGTCACGGCAATCAACAGCCCCCGGCAACGACAAGGCCCCATGACGGGCAATGCTGTTCAGATAAGCACATTTTTGACTAATTATTCATAAATGCGACTTGAGTTGGGGGAGCAAGGCTGTTTCCAGTCGATGTTCCTTCAGCCTTTATCCAGCGTGGCTTGCAATAGAAAGAGGGAGGCATCATGCCTCCCTCATTTTTTGCCCTGATACTACGTGGACTGGAACTCAAATTCTCTTAAGTGAACAGCATTGCCCATGACGGGGCCTTGTGCATCCGCAGACTCCCGGGCTCAGCCCGGCGCCCCCAGCTGGGCCACCTGGCGCTCTATGCTCCCCTTGAGGTTGTCATCCAGCTTCAAGGCACGCGCCAGCTCGTCCAGATAACCGCGCTCCATGAAGTGATCCACCTCAATGGTGAGCAGGGAGGCGAGGTAGACCTCGGTCGCCAGCTCCATGTCGGTCACTTCTCGCGCCAGGACATGGGGGTCGAGGGGGCGGGAGAGCTCGGCGTCAATCCAGCGGGCCGCATCCCGCTCCCCCTGTTCGGTCAGGTACTCCTGGATCTTCTGGCGCTCGGCGGCATCGATGTGGCCGTCGGCCCGGGCCGCCGCCACCATGGCGCGCACCAGCAGGTTGGCGCGGGCATCCAGGGCCTTGCCCTCCAGGGTGTCCAGGGGCTGGGTCGGCTGGGCCGGGGTGGACTGCTGGGTCTGCCAGTCCTGATAGAGCTTGTAGGCCAGCCCCCCGAGAGCCGCCGCGCCTCCCACCGCCGCCACCTTGGTGCCATATTTGCGCATCTTCTTGTTGCCAAGCAGCAGCGCCATGGCCCCGGCGGCCAATCCCCCCTGCGCCATGCCCTTCATCTGGGCCTTGCGCGTGTCACTACCGTCGTTGAGCCAGCCCTTGCCAGCTCCCATCAATTGCTCCAGCATCTGTTTCATGGGGCCTCCTCCCTCGCGTGATGAGTCATGCTGGGCCGCCTGCGCTGAACTCAAGGTGAATGACGGCGCAGACAAGAAGAGGCGCTGGTTGGATCAGTGTCGGCCCCGCCCGCTGCTATTGTCCCCGGGGGACAGCCAAGGAGTCCCCCCTTGCCTCGACATAAGGAAGTACCATGAGCGCCCGTGAACTGACCCTGCAATTTCTCGCCGAACCCGCCGACGTCAACTTTGGCGGCAAAGTCCATGGCGGCATGGTGATGAAGTGGATTGACCAGGCCGGCTACGCCTGCGCCGCCGGCTGGTGTGGCGGCTATGCCGTCACCGTCTATGTGGGGGGCATCCGCTTCTTGCGTCCCATCCAGATAGGCCAACTGGTGGAGGTACACGCCAAGGTGATCCACACCGGCACCACCAGCATGCACCTGGCGGTGGATGTCTACAGCCGCCACCCCACCGACCCGGAGCGGCGCAAGACCACCCACTGCATCATCATCTTCGTGGCCATGGACGAGCATGGCAAACCCACCCCGGTGCCCCAGTGGCAGCCGGTGAGCGAGAGCGATCTGCAGTTGCAGCAGTACGCCAAAAAGCTGATGGCCCTGCGCGAGGAGCTGGACAAGGAGATGCGCCAGCACATGTGACCCGTCCCGCCCCGGGCAGCCGGGGCGTGTCTTCGCGCCGCCGGGCGCTATAATGGCGACCACCCTTGCCCTTGAGAACCCAAGATGTCCCTGGAAAATGCCCCCCCCGAGGTCCAGCTCGCGGTGGATCTGATTGAACTGCTGGAAACCAACCACATCGCCCCCGCGCTGGCCCTGGCGGCACTCGCCATCGTTCGCCGGGATTATGAGCGCAAGCTCGAGGAAGGTCGGGAGGCCTGAGCGCCCCCGCAGGAGGCACCATGTCAGCACCCATTCGCATCGAACAAGGCCGCGCCATGCTCCTCGGGGGGCTGCGCCGTCACCACCCCTTCGAGCAGGGGGACTTCGCCGGCCAGTGGCGCGACCTCAGCGCCCTGCTTCCTCTGCCGGGGCAACTCGGTGAGCACGCCTATGGCGTCATCTGCGCCGCCACCGACACTCACTGCGAATACCTCTGCGGGGTGGAGGTCGCCGCCCTGGAGGTGCTGCCTCCCGGGCTTGGCCGCATGCGCATCGCCCCCCAGACCTACGCCATCTTCTTGCATCAGGGGCATGTCGCGACCCTGCCGCACACCTGGCACCAGGCCCTGGCGTGGCTCGCGCAATCGGACTATCAATCTGCCCAGCAGCCGGATTTCGAGCGCTACGGCGCCCGCTTTGACGCCGCCACCGGCAGCGGCGAAGTGGAAATCTGGCTCGCCGTGGTGCCAAAACAGGCCCTGGCCTGACCCCTGGCCGCCCGGGCTACCTCGGCCCCATCACCTCGTCACAGAGCGCGATCAGCGCCTCCCCCAGGCGGGCGAGGGGTTCGCTCGTGCCCGGCCCCTGGTGCAGGGCCAGCTCCACCGAGCGCACCGCAGGCCAGTGAGCCAGCACCACCTGATCCGGTTGCAGCAGGCGCGCCGGCAGCAGGCTGACCCCGATCCCCGCGCTCACCGCCCCTTGCAGGCTGGCGAGACTGCCGCTCACGTAGGCGATGCGCCAGGGGATCCCCTCGGCATCCAGGGCGTCGGTCATCTGGCGCCGGTAGAGCCCCTCGCTTGGAAACACCACCAGAGGCAGAGGGTCGCGCCCGGCGGCGGGCCACTCCCGGCTGTCAACTCAGGCCAGGGGCTCGCGCCAGCGGGCGATGGGCTCCCCCTGGCCGCGCCCCTGTTTGATGAGGGCCAGATCCAGCTCTCCCCCTTCGAAGGCCTGCCACAGGGCATGGCTGAGATCGCTTTGCACCTCCAGCCGCACCTGCGGGTGCGCGCGGGCGAAGGCGGCCAGTACCGGGGTCATGGCCCCCGCGGCAAAATCCTCCGGCACCCCGAGGCGCAGGGGGTGGCTCGCCTCGCTCACCCGCTCCCCCGCCCGGGCCAGCAGCCCCAGGATGCGGCGCGCCAGCCCGAGCAGGGTCTCCCCCTGGGCCGTGGTCACCACCTGGCGGCCGGATCGGTCGAGCAGGGTGCAGCCCAGCTGCTGCTCCAGGCGGCGCATCTGCTGGCTCAGGGTGGACTGGGTGAGGTGGATACGCTCGGCGGCGCGGGTAAAGCTGCCGGTTTCGACGATGACGACGAAGCTCTGCAGCAATTGGGGGTCCAGCAGGGGGCGCTCCATGGGCAATCTCCATTTATAAAACCACTGGAAGTCATTTTATCATTTAATTTCCAAATGATGCGGCGACCCTCTAGGCTGCTGTCCTCCCCCTTTTTTGCCAGGATATGACCATGCCACCCCCTTCCCAGTCCGGTGCCCGCCTCCTCAACTCCCTCACCGCCGCCTCGGCCCCCAGCCATCAGGAGTGGCTGGAGCAGGCCCTGCACCTGGCCCTGACCCATCGCCAGCAAGGGGGGCGCCCCTTCGCCGCCCTGCTGGTGAGGGAGAACCGGCTGGTGGCGAGCGCCGTCAACCGCATGCTGGAGGCGGGGGACCCCACCCGTCACGCGGAGCTGGAAGCGCTGCGGGAAGGGAGTCGCCAGGGGCCGCTGGCCGGGGCCATCGTCTATGCCAGCGGGCACCCCTGCCCCATGTGCCTGTCGGCCCTGGTGATGAACGGTATCCAGGCGGTCTACTACGCCTTTGACAACGACGATGCCGCCCCCTTCGGCTATGACAGCCGCGCCGCCTACGCCGCCCTGCGCCTGCCCCTGTGCCCACCGCCCCTGCCCCTCATCAAGCTGGCAAGCCCCATCGCGGCCGAAACCCTCTACGGTCCCCTGCCCCATGCATAAGCGCCGCCTCCCCCCGGGCAGCGGCGCCTTGCTGGTGCTGGTGATCCTCATCGCCCTCAACCTGCGCCCCTTCCTCACCGCCATCGGCCCCCTGGCCCCTCGCATCGACGCGAGGCTGGCCCTCGGGGTAGATACCCTGGCCTGGGTCACCCTGCTGCCCCTCTGGCTTATCGGGGTCGGCGTGCTGCTCACCCCGGCGCTCCTGGGTCGCACGGGCCCGCGCCCCCTGCTCGGGGCTGCCCTGCTGCTGCTCGCCCTTGGCAGCGCCCTGCGCGTCGACCTGGCGAGCGGCGCCCTGCTCATCGCCAGCGCCGCCCTGTGCGGGCTGGGCTCGGCCCTGGTGCAGGGGGTGCTGCCCAGCCTCATCAAGGAGGGGTTCGCCCAAAAGGTGCCCCTGGTGATGGGGATCTTCTCCGCCTGCATGATGGGGGGCGGGGCGCTCGGGGCCGTGCTCACCCCGCGCCTTGCCGAGTATCTGGACTGGTCTCGGGCGCTGGCGCTCTGGGGCCTGCCGGTGCTGCTGGCCCTCGGCTGGTTGGCCTGGCGGGTGCCCCTGCCCGCCCCGGCCTGCACGCCCGCCCCCACCGGGGAGCAGCGGCTGCACCCCCTGCCCCGCACCTGGCTGCTCATCGCCTGTTTTGGCATCATCAACAGCGGCTACGGCATCGTCGTGGCCTGGCTGGCCCCGGCCTACATGGCGGCGGGCTGGAGCGCCCAGCAAGGGGGCGAGCTGGTGGCCTGGCTCGCCCTGGCCCAGACCGCGAGCGGCCTTGGCCTGCCCCTGCTGGCAGCCGGTCGGCTGGACCGCCGCCCCTGGATGGCGCTGGCCATCGCCATGCAGCTGGCGGGCTTTGGCGGCCTCTGGCTCGCTCCCCAGACCGCCCCCCTGCTCTGGTGTTTGCTGTGCGGCGCCGGGCTTGGGGGGAGCTTCTCCCTCATCATGGTGATTGCGCTGGATCACCTGCCCGACCCACGCCGGGCGGGCGCCCTCTGCGCCCTGATGCAGGGGGTCGGCTTCATGGTGGCGGCTACCGGCCCCTGGGTGGCGGCCCGCCTGCACCATGCAAGCGGTGACTTCGCCGCCGCCTGGCAGTGGCAGCTCGGCGCCCTGGTCCTGATGAGCCTGCTGGTGGTGCGTCTCAACCCGCGCCACTACCCAAGGGCCATGGGCCTGCCCCCGGAGCAGGCCATGGCTGTGCAGACGGCAGGCCACAAGCCTGCCTGATCCGGCGAGCACCGGCCTTGGGGGCCAGAAAGCACAACACCGGCCTTGGCTGGTGTTGTTCATCAGGGTGCGGGAAGGCCCGGCGCTCAGCGCCCCTTCTTCTGGCGCCCGCCCTGCCCTGGCCGCGGTTTGCCCGGGGCGGGTTTGCCCCCCTTGCCGGGCGCGCTTTTACCTGCCCCCCCTTTGCTGGCAGCCCCTTTGCCCGCCCCGCCCTTGCCTGCGGGGCTCTTCTTCTCGAACGCCTCGGGACCCGGCACATTGGGCCGCCCGCCAATCTCGTGATCGTCGCTGCGCCGCGGCTTCTTGCCCTGGGCAGGGGTGCCGGCCGCTGCCGCCTTGGGCTTGGCAACCTGAGCCCCCTTGGCCGGTTTCACCTCGGAGGAGGAGTCCTCAATCAGCTTGAACAGCTCGATCAGCTCGTCGTCGGTGAGATCGCGCCACTCCCCCACCGGCAGCCCCTTGAGGCTGACGTTCATGATGCGGATGCGCTCGAGCTTGGTCACCTCGAAGCCGAAGTGCTCGCACATGCGGCGGATCTGGCGGTTGAGCCCCTGCACCAGGGTGATGCGAAACACGAAGGGGGCCTCTCGCTTCACCTTGCACTTCTTGGTGACGGTGCCGAGGATGGGCACCCCGGCCGCCATGCCCCGGACGAACTCGTCGGTCACCGGCTTGTCCACGGTCACCAGGTACTCTTTCTCGTGATCGTTGCCCGCCCGCAGGATCTTGTTCACCAGATCCCCGTGGTTGGTGAGGAAGATGAGCCCCTGGGAGTCCTTGTCGAGGCGCCCTATGGGGAAGATGCGGGTGCTGTGGTTGACGAAGTCGACGATGTTGTCCTTCTCCCCCGCCTCCGTGGTGCTGACGATGCCCACCGGCTTGTTGAGGGCGATGAAGACCAGGCTGTCGGCCTCGCGCGGCTCGATCACCTGACCGTTGACCTTGACCAGATCCCCGGCAAACACCTGATCTCCCACCCCGGCCCGCTTGCCGTTGATAAAGACGTTGCCCTGCTCGATGAAACGATCGGCCTCACGACGGGAGCAGATGCCGCTCTCGCTGATGTATTTGTTCAGGCGCATGGATTCATCGGCCAGCATGGGTCACCTCCCCGGTCGGATGGGCCTTGAGAATGGCTGGCTGGATCAGCCGCGCTGTGGTCGGGTTCGTCTGCATACAACTCCATGAAATAAGGGCCTGCGCCCTGCATGTTCGGCAAAAAACGCCGCTACAGTAGCACATTGCCCGCGCCCGCGCCCGGCCCCGTCGCACCCTGGGCCGCTGGCTCACAGGGGGTGCTGCCCTTGATGCAGCAGCAGGCCCCCCATTATCCAGCGTGCGGTGACGCCGCGGCCCTGATTGGGCTGCACCGCACACTCCCCGCCTCTTTCACTTCATGGGCCGGGCCCCCACCGCCGAAGATAGGGTGCGGCCTTCGGCAGATAGCCAGATGATCTAACGCTTGATATTTATCAAGCAAAAATGTATAAAAAGATTTTGGTCATCGCGAATTATCTGCTCTGACCCGCCGACGACGGGAAATGACACCCCCATCGGGACGCAACAACGGGCCCCTTGAGCCCCGCGAACCCTGAAGACGGGCATGAACCCCTCTCTGGCAGGACGCCACTTTCATCATTCACGACAGGAGTTAAAGATGAGTCATTCCCTCTCCCAGGAGGCCTTCCTGGCCCAGGTCGCCAGCCGCAACCCTCACCAGCCCGAGTTTATCCAGGCCGTGAGCGAGGTGATCGCCTCCATCTGGCCCTATGTGGAGCGCCACCCCCGCTACCTGCAACACGGCCTGCTGGAGCGACTGGTGGAACCCGAGCGCCTGGTGCAGTTTCGGGTGAGCTGGGTGGATGACCAGGGCCAGGTGCAGGTGAATCGCGGCTACCGGGTGCAGCACAGCTCCGCCATCGGCCCCTTCAAGGGCGGCATGCGCTTCCACCCCTCGGTGGATCTCTCGGTGCTGAAATTCCTCGCCTTCGAGCAGACCTTCAAGAACGCCCTCACCACCCTGCCCATGGGCGGCGGCAAGGGGGGCAGCGATTTCGATCCCAAGGGCAAGAGCGAAGGAGAAGTGATGCGCTTCTGCCAGGCCCTGATGCTGGAGCTCTATCGCCACCTGGGGGCCAACACCGACGTGCCGGCGGGCGACATCGGGGTGGGCGGGCGCGAGGTGAGCTACATGGCGGGCATGATGAAGAAGCTCACCAACAGCGCCGAGTGCGTCTTCACCGGCAAGGGACTCTCCTTTGGCGGCAGCCTCATTCGTCCGGAAGCTACCGGCTACGGCCTGCTCTACTTTGTCGACGCCATGCTGGCCCATCGCGGCCAGTCCCTCGATGGCCTGCGGGTCTCGGTGTCGGGCTCGGGCAACGTGGCCCAATACGCCATCGAGAAGGCGATGGCCCTCGGCGCCCGCGTCATCACCGCCTCCGACTCCGGCGGCACCGTCTATGATCCGGACGGCTTCACCCCCGAGAAGCTGGCCCGTCTGATGGCGCTTAAAAACGAGCAACGCAAGCGGGTCGCCGATTACGCCCATGAGCTCGGGCTCGAGTTCTTCAGCGGCCGCACCCCCTGGCACCTGGCGACCGACGTCGCCCTCCCCTGCGCCACCCAGAACGAGCTGGATGCCGAAGATGCGGCGCAGCTTATTGCCAACGGCGTGCAGCTGGTGGCCGAGGGGGCCAACATGCCCTCCAGCGCCGCCGCCATCCGCCTCTTCCACGACGCCCGGGTGCTGTTCGCCCCGGGCAAGGCGGCCAACGCCGGCGGGGTTGCCACCTCGGGCCTCGAGATGAGCCAGAATGCCCAGCGCCTCTCCTGGACCCGGGAGGAGGTGGACGCCCGCCTCAAGGGGATCATGACCAGTATCCATGCCACCTGTGTCCGTTACGGTCAGGATGATGGTCATGTGAACTACGAAAGCGGCGCCAATATTGCCGGCTTCGTCAAGGTGGCTGACGCCATGCTGGCGCAAGGGGTCTGCTAGTCACGCCATTTCCCGTGACATCCCCCAAATCAACAGGGCAGCCCATGGCTGCCCTGTTGTGTTATCTGCATAGCTGTTGCTTTAACCTGGGCGACGCAGGTTGCATGCCCGATACCACTTCACGCTCGCTTCACCCAGCCATGACACCCTCACCCCTCTTCCATACGCGAACGAGGAGAACGAGATGACAACGACCATAGGCGCCCTGCTGATCCTGGCCGGGCTCGGCTGCTTCCTGGCCTTCAACCTGCTGGGCTCCACCCTCGATGCCCAGGGCTTCCTGCACGAGCCCTTTGCCCTGCTGCCCCTGGGCTATCTGCTGCTCTTCACCGGCATGGTGCTCACCGTGATCCCTCTGCTGCGCAAGGGGCGCACCAGGGAGCAATGACACAAATCGCAAGGTGCCAAGAGCTCAGCAATAGCGGCTGATCTCGATGAGGTTCTGATCCGGGTCCAGGCAATAGACCGATTCGTTGACATCCTCCCCCACCTTAGCGCTTCGCGTCACAGGAGGGGGATCCCCATTACTGGGTGATAGCTGCTCGCGCA
>NZ_JAPDBZ010000080.1:0-17808 GCF_027705505.1 Aeromonas sp. QDB56 | reverse complement strand
CCAGCGGGGCTGACGCCCCGGCGAAATTCCCCTCCCACCTACGTCGGAGGGAGTCCCCTTTCGCATTTAAGATGGGACCACAGGCACCGCTTTTCATCACTGGCCCCTCCACGATTTCGACCCCCTGGCTCGCCAGCTGGGCCATCACCTGATCCAGGGGCCAGCGGGTGATGAGGCAGAGATCCCCCGACCCCACCTGCGCCCGGTTGCGCGCCTCCTCCCCCAGCAGTTGCAGATTGATCTTCTGGTTGCCAAAGCGCAGCGCCCGGCGCCCCGCCCCGAAGGTGATGGGCTCCATCTTGAAGGCGCCGCTGTAAAACGCCACCGCCCGCTCAATGTCGCTGACCGCAATACCAGATGGTCGATATGGCTGATCATGCTTGCTCCCTGTCATGGTGATTGCCGCACCATCATACCCTGTTCCCTTGGCAGAGACTGTGCCTTGGCCCGCAAAGCCTTTTGTCCTGATGGCCCAACTGAAAGAAACCAAGAAGACCCAACTACTGCTTGGCATCATCAATGTATTGATAATATGAGAGTTTATTAACCTTTCTACTGAACTTCGGCTTCGATTGAGTTAACCTTCTTGCAATGAAATACAACTCGGACGAGTCGGCTTTGCGCAACACATGGACAGAAGAAGAGTTAAGGGCGACGGTGACCGCCTATCTGGAGATGTACAAGAAGGAGTTGGAAGGCACTACCTTTGTCAAAAAGCACTATTACGCAGAGTTAGCGGCTCGATTCCAACGGTCCGATAAGTCGTTTGAATATCGGATGCAAAATATCTCTTACGTCTGCGTGTTGATGGGCAGAGCTTGGGTTTCTGGGCTAAAACCGGCCAAGAATGTAGGGGCACAGAATGCGTCTATTATTGAACGCCTGATCTGTGAGTTAGACGGACAACCGTTTAGCGGACAAGCAGAATTCGAACATCAGGTCATCCAATACAAGGAGAAACCCATCTCTCCTCATCCCCCCGGTATAGAAGAGCCATCCCAGCGCTACCTGGCCACAACAAGTTATGTGAGGGACCCACACGTCAAAGCCTGGGTACTCGTCGTCGCAGACTCGCAGTGTGAGTGTTGTGATGCACAGGCCCCGTTTATCACGGCTACCGGAGAACCCTTTCTAGAGGTGCATCACCTGCGCACTTTGGCTGACGGAGGCTCGGATACCATCAACAACACGGTGGCGCTCTGCCCTAACTGCCATCGCGAGCTTCACTATGGCGCCAATCAGGTAGAGAAGCGCGATGCACTCTATCGAAAGCTATCCAGGCTGAAGAGAGAATAATCCCCAGCACTCAAAGCGGCCCCCACGGCGGGCCGCCTTCGTGTGGTCAGCAGGCAATCCGTTCTATGCAACCGCCACTGAGTTTGAAGAAGGCATCCTGCGGCAGCTCCTGCAGCCAGGTGGTGGTGTAGTCCAGATCCACATAGGCGCCGCGCAGCATGGCGCCAAAGATACCGTGAGAAACAACGATGGCCTGCTCGGCAATCTGCTCGTCCTCAAGCCATTGCCGGGCCCGGCGCTGAATGCTCTCAAAACTCTCGCCATGGGGGGCCCGCAGATACCAGTCCGGTTCCTCCAGATCCAGCTCGGGGTGGGCCGCCAGCAGCTCGGGCACCCGGCGACTCTCCCACTCCCCCATCCCCAGCTCCACCAGCCGCTCGTCCCAGATGATGCGCCCCTGGTCCAAGCCAAGCTGCTGACACACCCGCTCCGCCGTCTGCCGTGCCCGGCCGAGGGGGCTGGCGTAGATCGTCCAGTCGGTGGGCTCGGTCAGGAGCTTGGCCAGACGGGCCCCCATGGCGAGGGCCTGGGCTTCTCCCCTGGGGGTCAGCTCGGAGTTGCAACGCCCCTGCAACCGCAATTCGGCGTTGTAACGGGTCTGACCATGGCGCAGCAAATAGAGGGTTCGAGACATGGTTTCTCCAGCAGAGTCAACGAGATAAGAAAACAGGGGGAAGATGATAACAGATGTACCGGGTCAACCAAGACCCGGAGGATGCAGGCTTGTGCTGACTCCTTGAGCGCCTGGCCTGCGGCTATCGTGAAAGGACGACAGGGGCTGCGCGCCTTTATCGCACAGGCGCCTTGTGCGCATTCCACACGCCTTCGCCACGGGCCCACCAGCGCCGTGGCAAGCGCCCCATGCTCCCCTATCTTGTTGTTCAGACGGGATAAAATGGGGATGTGCCGGTTTATCGGTCACAGGATGGCGGCCAATGCCAGAAAAGACAGAGTTTTTGCTCTGATCCGGGGGCCATTTTGGTACGTATCTCTGGCTCACGACAGGGACGCCTGGTGTACAATCTGCCACCCGATTTCCCCTGACCCGGCCCAGGCTCAGGCCCTGATGTACCCCAGAGTAAATGAACGTGACCCCAACCCACCCCATGCTCGACAGTTATTACAGCCAGGATCTGGTGTTCTTCTCCATCCTGGTGGCGGTGCTCGCCTCCTATACGGCGCTGACCATGACCAGCCGGGTGAGCCAGAGCCGGGGACGGGCCGCCGTGCTCTGGCTCGCGGGGGGAGCCTTCGCCATGGGCCTCGGCATCTGGTCCATGCATTTTATCGGCATGCTCGCCTTCAACCTGCCCATCGCGCTGGGATACGATCTGACCCTCACCGGTCTCTCCCTGGTGGCGGCCATCGGCTCCTCGGCCTTTGCGCTCTGGCTGGTGAGTCGTCCCCAGCTCCCCTGGCACCAGATCCTGTTCGGGGCCGTACTGATGGGTGCCGGCATCGCCACCATGCACTACATCGGCATGGCGGCCATGAAGATAGCGCCCGGCATCCACTACCTGCCTGGGCTCTTCATCCTCTCCATCCTCATCGCGCTATTCGCCTCGGGTGCCGCGCTCTGGATAGCGTTTCGCCTGCGCAACAGCTCGCCCCGCGCCTTCTTCAGCAAGGCCCTCGCCTCCCTGGTGATGGGGGCCGCCATCATGGGCATGCACTACACCGGCATGGCGGCGGCCCAGTTCCCCGCAGAGAGCCTGTGCGGGGCCCTCTACACCGGTCTCAATACCCAGTGGCTGGCAACCGTGGTCATCATAGTGATCCTGACGGTGTTCGCCATCGCCTTCGTGCTCTCCATGCTGGATGCCCACGCCGCCAGGCTCTCCACCTCCCTGCATCAGGCCCACGACGAGCTGCTCAAGCTGGCGCTCCATGACAGCCTGACCCGGCTGCCGAACCGGCTGCTGTTTGCCGACCGGCTGGAGCAGCGCATCCAGGAGTGTCAGCACAGCCAGCGCAGCTTCTCCCTGCTGTTTCTCGATCTCGACGGCTTCAAGATCATCAACGATGCCCACGGCCACCACACCGGGGATCTGCTGCTGGCCGAGGTGGCCCAGCGCATCACCAGCCTGCTCGGTGCCAGCGACACCGCCTCGCGCTTTGGCGGGGACGAGTTCGTGCTGGCACTAGCGCCGGGGGATGTGAGCCAGACCACGGCCTTTGCCGAGCGGCTGCTGGCCACCCTGGCCCAGCCCTATGAGTGGGAGCACCACAGCCTGCACATCACCGCCAGCATCGGCATTGCCGTCTATCCCCAGGATGGCACCAGCCTGCACGAGCTGACCCTCAACGCCGATGCCGCCATGTATTACGCCAAGGAGCAGGGGCGCAACGACTACTACTACTTCGACAGCGCCATGAACGCCAACGCCCACCAGCAGTTCCTGCTGCACAAGGAGTTGCAACACGCCCTGGAGCGGGGGGAGCTGGCCCTGCACTACCAGCCCAAATACTGTGCCCGCAGCGGCCAGGTGGTCGGCGCCGAGGCCCTGCTGCGCTGGCAGCACCCGGAGCATGGTGCCGTCTCGCCGGCCAGCTTCCTGCCGCTGGCGGAGAAGAGCAGGCTCATCATCCCCATCGGCAACTGGGTCATCGACGAGGCGTGCCGCCAGATGAGCGCCTGGCGGGCGGCGGGTCATCACGACTGGAGCGTGGCAGTCAATCTCTCCACCATCCAGCTCGCCAGCCCCGGGCTGCTGGAGGAGGTGCAGGGCGCCCTCGCCCGCCATCGGCTCGAGGCCCGTCACCTGACCCTGGAGATCACCGAATCCACCGCCATGCAGAAGGCCGAGGAGAGCCTCGCCATCCTCAACCGTCTGGCCGAGCTCGGCCTTGGCATCTCCATCGACGACTTCGGCACCGGCTACTCCAGCCTGCTCTACCTCAAGCGCTTCCCCGCCAACGAGCTCAAGATTGACCGGGGCTTTGTCACCACCCTGGAGCGGGGAGGCGACGATGCCACCATCATCGCCGCCATCATCGCCCTGGGTCAGGCCCTGGAGATGCGCATCGTGGCAGAGGGGGTGGAAACCCCGGAGCAGCGGGACCTGCTGACCGAGCTGGGCTGCGACACCTTGCAGGGCTACCTGCTCGGGCGCCCCATGACCGGGGAGCAACTGCTTGTCCACTGCGCTCCCGAGACTCCCCAACGGGTGCTGGAAGGTGTGCTTGCCTGACAAGCAGGTGAGGCGCAGCGCCCGTGTCGCCAGGGTCATCACCAGCCCGATTGCGTCCCTTCACGACTCAAGGTAGTCTGCTGCAAGACTCGAATGCTCCTTTATTTTGCCGGGCGCATCGAGCGCCCCCCATGGCAGATCACCCGTTCAGAGGAGCCACATCCATGGCCAGATACCAGTTCTTCAGCGTCCCCGCCTCCCGCCGTCAGCAATATACCTATGTCGACATGGCCTCCCCCACTTTCCTCACGGAGAAGGAGGCGCTGCTAACGCAAGGATTCGAGGTGGAAGAGGATTTCATCGACGCGGCCACTCCCCGCGAGGCGGTGGAGAAGTACAGATCCGGCTTTCTCTACGTGGCGGACGAGATAGGCAAGTCAGACGAGGCCTATGCGGCGGCAACGGCCTTGCTGGAGATGGGCAAGAAGATCCTGGGCCGCAAGGCGGGCTGAGCAAGGCGGGCCGCCGGGACGATACCCCCGATGGCCCGCAGGCAGTCAGCGTTGAGGGTGCTGGCGGAGCATCTCCACCAGCTCCTCTTCACTGCCGGGTTCATGGGCAAGCTGCAGGCTGGGGGCGGCGCCCCCCATCAGCATATAAACGTGAGTGCTGCAGTGATCGTAGTGATACCACTTACCGTCGATACAGACGTCGGTATAGCATCTCGGGTCCTTCTTGAGTTCCATACGCACATCCTTATGTGTCATTCACCAACATCACCCTTGACCGTAAAATAAGCGGCCCGAGTCCCCCTTGACCTGGATCAAGGGAGGTGGCGGGCAGAAGCGGGCAGTGGCCGGATCTGGCCGGGGCCGGATGTCGCCAGCCCGGATGACAGAGCCCACCAACCGGCCCCAGCCAGGCAACAGCGCAACAAAAACGGCGCCCGAAGGCGCCGTTTTTCATGTCCGTCATTTGACCGACGGGGAACAAGCCGCTGGCTTATTCGTCTTCCAGGTAGGCGTAGCCTTGCAGACCCAGCTCCAGCTCGTCGAGCAGGGCCTTGCGGGTCTCGTCGTCCAGCGCCGGGTGGGAGACGATGCGCTGGTAGTTCTCGCGGATCACGGACGGGTCGATGTTGACGTAACGTAGCAGCTGGTCGACGGTGTCACCACGCACCACGTTGCGGATGTCCATCTTGCCTTCTTCATCCAGCCACACTTCCGCGCAGTGGGTGTCACCGAACAGGTTGTGCAGATCCCCCAGGATCTCCTGATAGGCACCCACCAGGAAGAAGCCGACATGGCACTCTTCGTGCTCACCGTAGACCGGCATCGGCAGGGTGCTTTCCACCCCCAGACCGTCGACGTAGTGCTCCACCTGACCGTCGGAGTCACAGGTGATGTCCATCAGGATGCCGCGGCGGGTGAGCGGACGCTCGAGGCCGGCCAGCGGCATCACCGGGAACACCTGACCGATACCCCAGGCATCCGGCAGGGACTGGAACAGGGAGAAGTTGGCAAAGCACTTGTCAGCCAGTTTCTCGGAGAGTTCGTCGGCCAGGGCGCGGTGGTTGCGGTTGACTGGGTTCAGCAGCTCCTTGAGCGCCAGACAGGTGTTCTGGTGCAGCATCTCGGCCCAGGCACGTTGCTCCAGGTTCAAGAGGCCCATGGTGTACTGGGCGTTGACGTCACCGAGATCCGCCACGGAGTCGTGGAAGATCTCCAGCAGGGAGGGATCTTCCCCGCGCAGGTCCAGCCACCCTTTCCACATGTTCTGCAAGATGGTAGGCGCGTCCTCGTCCGGGGCGCTGATGTCGTTCACCTCCACCCCTTCGGCACCAATGATATTGGTGACCAGCACGGCGTGGTGTGCAGTCAGGGCACGGCCGGACTCGCTGATGATGGTCGGGTGCGGCAGGTCGAACTCGCGGCAGACATCGCCGATGCCCCAGACCACGTTGTTGGCGTACTCGGAGAGGCTGTAGTTCGCGGAGCAGTGGCTCTGGGAACGGGTGCCCTCGTAGTCCACACCCAGGCCGCCGCCCACGTCCACCACCTCGACCTTGGCGCCAAGACGGCACAGCTCGGCGTAGAAGCGGCCGCACTCGCGGATGCCGCCCTGGATGTCGCGGATGTTGGCGATCTGGGAGCCCAGGTGGAAGTGCAACAGTTGCAGGCAGTCCAGCTTGCCGAGGCTGCGCAGACGCTCCACCAGCGCCAGGATCTGGGAGGCGGAGAGGCCGAACTTGGACATGGAACCGCCGCTCGATTCCCACATGCCGGAGCCGGTGGACGCCAGACGGGCGCGCACCCCGATGTTGGGCTTGATGTTGAGACGAGCAGACTCGTCGAGCACCATTTCCAGCTCGGAGGGCTTCTCCACCACGATGTAGACCTTGTGGCCCATCAGGTTGCCCAGGAGGGCGTGGCGGATGTATTCGCGGTCCTTGTAACCGTTGCAGACGATCACGGAGCCTTGCTCATGATGATGGGACAGCACGGCCAGCAACTCGGGCTTGGAGCCCGCTTCCAGCCCAAGCCTCGGCTTGTCACTGTAGGACTGACTGATGGTCTCGATGACGCGGCGCTGCTGGTTTACCTTGATCGGGTAAACGCACAGGTAATCCCCTTCATAGCCTGACTTTTCGATGGCCTGACCGAAGGCGTTGAACAGCGCATCGACCCGGCTCTTGAGGATGTCGGGGAAACGCAGCAACACCGGCGTGGTCAGCCCGGACTGGCGCAGTTGCTCGATGGCCTCGGACAGCACGATCTGAGCCTCGGGGCGAGACTTGTCGGGAGAGACGGTCACATGACCGGCGTCATTGATATTGAAAAAACCCGCACCCCAGTAGGGAACGTTGTAGACCTTCAAGGAGTCCTTGCTGGACCAGTTAGTCATGGGCTATGCCTCGCAAATGAGCGGCCGTGGGCCGCCTTCGTTACCCTCAATCACATCCAGACCATTGATTGCAAAATGCGGCAAGCCAGAGCGGCCTGCTGACGTTGGACCCGCAACGGAGCATGCTCCGCCACATCCTGTTCATTGCACATCGCGGCAAGCCAAGGCTGCCTGGTGGATCTTGGGAAGTAACGAGTCTTGATGTGGGGCTGGTGGCTTTACATCAAGCTCAACGGTATGCGGTAACACCTTGCCGGCGTACCGCGGTACTTTGATGACAATCGGCATCAGCCACGCCGTTTGTTCATCATTCGGCAGCCATCCCGACGGACAGGAGAGGGTTTCAAGGAAGAGAAGGGAAGACGTCAGCACGCATCGTGTTGATGGACGACAACCACTACGACCCGCTCAACGCCAGTGACCGCCCATGACAAGGGAGATGATGAGCCCGAAGCCCACTCGGTCAGCTGAAAGATGAGAGTCCGTTGTTCTCCCTGATACCGGAGCCTAACCGGTATTAAAGAAACCATTCCCCAGCAGTGTCTGTCGTTTCTGCGTTCCTCGCCCTATAGGCGTCATGATCCTGCGGGTCTGGCGGACACGGCCTGCGCAGGGTTGCCCTTGGATCGGCGCGGAGTGTACACACTTACCGCAGCCAGTGACAATAAAAAATCGTGTTAAAAAACGGGTTTTCATCGGGGGGCAAAATCTCGCTGCCAGCAAGGCGGGCTCTGGGATGGCGGGGGATGGGAGTGCGTGGGCGAGGCGATGAAAATAACCAACACGTCACGCTTTTTGGGTCACCCCTTGCCAGCGCTGGGCCGAGGAGAAATTCAGCTTTTTCGCAATTGCTTAACCAGTTTTTATTTTGGAATTTTTATGCAAGGTGCCAAGCGATGATCCCCGCCCCTCCCCCTCGATGGCCCTTCTCTCCCCCACAAAGTCATCAAAAACTGCGCTGACGCAATAAGCGGCGCCGCCGTCTTGGCCACAATGACTCCTCTTTCGTGACCCGAGGCTTGCCCATGAACACCCTGCTTTCGCGCTTTCTCCACTACCTCACCTTTCATACCCGTTCCGATGCGACCAACCCTGCCTGCCCCAGCAGCGAGGGACAGCGCCTCTTCGCCCGGGCCCTGTGCGACGAAATGACGCAGATGGGGCTGAGCCAGGTCACCCTGGACGAGCATGGCTACCTCACCGCCTGCCTGCCGGGCAACCAGCCGGATGCCCCCGCCATCGGGCTCATCGCCCACATGGACACCGCCGATTACGAGGCCGAATGCGTCGTCCCCCAGATAGTCGAGCACTATCAGGGGGGTGATATCTGCCTTGGCAAAGGGGACGAGGTGCTGGCCATCCGCCAGTACCGCTTCCTGAAAAACTACCTGGGGCAGGATCTCATCACCACCGACGGCACCACCCTGCTGGGGGCCGACGACAAGGCGGGCATCGCCGAGATCCTCACCGCCGTGGAATACCTGCAAGCTCACCCCGAGATCCCCCGTGGCGATGTCTGGGTCGGCTTTACACCGGACGAGGAGATAGGGCGCGGTGCCGACCGCTTCCCGCTGGAGCGCTTCCCGGCCAAGTGGGCCTACACGGTGGATGGCGGCGAGCTCGGCGAGCTCGAATGCGAGAACTTCAACGCCGCCAGCGCCACGGTGCGCATCACAGGCAACAACGTCCACCCCGGCACCGCCAAGGGCAGCATGATCAACAGCCAGACCCTGGCCGCCCGCTTCCATGCCGCCATGCCCGCCGAACAGACCCCGGAGTGCACCCAGGGGTATGAGGGCTTCTTCCACCTGGCCCGGATGGAGGGCTCGGTGGAGGAGACCACCCTGCACTACCTCATCCGCGACTTCGACGATGACTGCTTCGCCGCCCGCAAGGCCCAGCTCAAGGAGCGGGTCGCCTCCCTTCAGCTGGACGCCCCCAGAGCGCGCATCACCCTGGAAATAGTGGACAACTACCGCAACATGCGCAGCCAGATAGCGCCCCATCCCCACATCGTCGAGCTGGCCAAAGCCGCCATGGAGGCCGCCGACGTGGTGCCCAAGATCAAACCCATTCGCGGCGGCACCGACGGCGCCCGGCTCTCCTTCATGGGGCTGCCCTGCCCGAACCTGTTCACCGGTGGCCACAACTTCCACGGCAAGCACGAGTTCATCCCCCTGCAATCCATGGAAAAAGCGGTCGCCACCCTGGTGGCGCTGGTGCGCCTCACCTCTGCCTGGCGGGCAGAGTAAGGGGGCAAGGACGGGGCTCGCCCCGTCATCAAACCGTCACCCAACCGACACACGAAAGGCACGCAGGGGCGTCAAGCTGGGGCAAAGTTCAGCGGAGCCTTGCCCATGTTCGACGTCGATACCCTGTTGGGGCAGCACCTGCCCCGCCTCGCCAGCCAGCCCCGCCTCCGTCCCCTGATGAGGCAGGGGCTGAGCTGGTTGCTGCACGAGGAGGCCTTCACCCGCTTTGCCGCGCGCCATCCCCACCTGCGCGGTCTGGACTTCGTCGAGCAGGCCCTCACCGAGCTCCACTTCGACTGCCGGGTGAGCGAGGCAGAGCTCGAGCACATTCCCGCCAGCGGCCGGGTCATTCTTGTCGCCAACCACCCCATCGGCTCCCTGGACGGGCTGGCCCTGCTGCGCCTCATCGGGCGCATCCGCCCCGACGTCAAGATAGTGGCCAACCAGGTGCTGGCCCAGCTCGCGCCGCTGCGCCCATTGCTATTGCCGGTGGACAACCTGGGGGGCAAGACCGACAGGCAGGCCATCCTCGCCATGAACGAACACCTCGCCGCCGACGGGGCCCTGGTTATCTTCCCCGCAGGCGAGGTCTCCCGCCTCGGTCCCAAGGGGGTGAAGGATGGCCCCTGGCAGGCCGGCTTCATCAAGCTGGCCCAGCGCAGCCGAACGCCCCTGGTGCCCATTCACCTGGGAGGGCGCAACAGCCTCTGGTTCTATCTCGCCTCCTGGCTCAACAAGCCCGCCTCCGCCCTGCTGCTGGTGCGCCAGCTGTTTCGCCAGCAGGGGCAGACGCTGCCGGTGACCATAGGGGCGCGTATTCCCCTCGCCAGTTTTCAGGAGCTGCCGGCCAAGACGGCGGCCCGGCTGGTGCGTGGCCACCTCTACCGAATCGCTCGGGGCAAGGCGGGACGGTTGCAGACCGAGGCCTCCATCGCCCTGCCGGAGGATCGCCGCCTGCTGAAACAGGCCATCGACGGGTGCGAGCTGCTCGGCCAGACCCCGGACGGCCAGCGCATCCTGCTCTATCGTCGCCACGAGCAGAGCCACTCGGTGATCCTGCGTGAGCTGGGGCGCCTGCGGGAGATCGCCTTTCGGGCGGTGGGGGAAGGCTCGGGCAAGCGGCGGGATCTCGATGCCTTCGACGATGACTATCACCACCTCATCCTCTGGGATCCCGCCCGCCTCGACATCATCGGCGCCTACCGTTTCGCCCCGGTGGCCGAACGGCTGGCCAGCAAGGGGCTGGATGGCCTCTACAGCCACACCCTGTTCGGCTTCGAAGAGAAGCTGCTGCCCCGGCTGGAACAGGCCATCGAGCTTGGCCGCAGCTTCATCCAGCCCGCCTACTGGGGCAAGCGGGGGCTCGATTACCTCTGGTTCGGCATCGGGGCCTATCTGGCCCGCTATCCCCAATACCGCTACCTGTTCGGGCCCGTCACCCTCTCCGGCAGCCTGCCGCCAGCGGCCAAGGATCTGCTGGTGAGCTTCTATCGCCAGCACTTCGCCCCCGCCCTTGCCCTCGCCCCTTCCCGCCGCCCCTATCCCGCCACGCCGACACTGTTCGAGGGGCGCGATTACGGGGACGACCTCAAGGTGCTCAAGGCAGGGCTCGACAACCTGGGCTGCGCCATTCCCACCCTCTACAAGCAGTACGCCGAGCTGTGCGAGCCGGGGGGTGTGCAGTTCATGGACTTTGGCATCGACCCGGACTTCAACCACTGCATCGACGGCCTGGTGTGGGTGGACGTGAGCCGCATCAAGCCCCACAAGCGGGCCCGCTATATCGGCCTCCCCGCCGGGGAAGGGCTGGCCACATCTGGCGACCGTTGACCGGGGGCTGCAACGAAAGAGGGAGGCCTGCGCCTCCCTCTTTCACATCATGGGTGATGCCGCCTACTCGGCTGCGGGTTTGCGATCCGCATGGCCGAGATCCCGCTCCGGGGCGATGACATCCCGCACCCGCTGCTTGATCTCCTTGGCCTCGGGGAAGCCCTCGTCGGCCACCCTGTCCCACACCAGCACCCCGTCCACCAGGATGCGAAACTCCCCCTTGCTGGCGGGCACCAGGGCCACCTCGCCCAGTTCGCCGTCGAAGGTGGAGAGCAGCTCCTGGGCGAGCCAGGCGGCTCGCAGCATCCAGCGGCAGAGGGTGCAGTAACGGATTTCGATGCGCGGTTTCGCGAGGGGCAAATGGGTATCTGTCATGGGGTGACTCCGTGAAAATCGGTCAACCAGAGGCGAGCGATGCGCTGCATGGTGGCCTGGGGCAGTTCGTGAAGGCCCGGGGTGGATGCCTGATGGGCCAGTTGGTGCACCCCTTCGATGATCTCCGCCAGCACCAGGTAGACATATTCGCCGATGACGGCGCCGTGGACGAAGTTGACCGCCTCCCCCCGGTTGAGCAAAAAGATGGTGCTGCCGTCCGGCCGGGTCAGGGCCAGCACATGGGGACACACCTCCTCGCTCGGCCAGGGCAGCTGGGCGAGGCTGAAGGCGAATTCGTCGTCGGCGGAGGTGACCGAGGCCAGCATGGCGCCGGGGCGCAGGGCCTGCAGATCGGATATATCGAGGGAGCCGTTGCCGGTGGAGCAGATCACCAGCTCGGCACGGCCCAGGGCCTCGGCCTTGTTCACCAGCTTGAAGCCGTGGGAGAGCGCTTCCACCTGGCGCAGGGCATCCGTCTCCACCAGCTCCAGATGCAGGTTGCGACAGCGCAGTTCCCGGGCGATGCTGCGCCCCACCTTGCCATAGCCGAACAGGGCGGCCTGGCAGACATTGAAGGTACGCCTCAGGGTACGTGCGAGGGACTCCGCGGAGTAGACCACGCTCAGGCCGATCTGGATATCTTCCGCCTGCTTGAGGGGGCTGCGGGCCACCGAGATGACGGGGGCCGCCAGTGACTCCTGCTCATACCGCTGATGGCCGTTCTCGGTCATCTCCACCACCCCGATGAAGCGGGCGCCAAAGTGCTCGGCCAGTACCGCCTGGCTCTTGGCGAAGTAGCCGCCGATGTCGAGGATGATGAGCCGCTCGTGGGACATCACCAGGGGGGCAATCTGGGCGATCACCTCACCGGGATCCGAGGTCCAGTGGCGATTGAGGGGCAGCACGGGGTAGTGCTGCTGGGCCCAGGTCAGGGTCGGTCCATGCACGGACTTGGGTTTGGGCAGGATGGCACCGACCCGACCCACCCGATCGAGCAACTGGATGAAGTCGGGTCTGTCGGGAAGCAGGTGGGTCACCAGCAGGATGCAGAGATCCCCAAGACATCCCTGTTCGGTGAAATGGCGAAAAAACAGATGCTCAGATCCCTGACTGCGCAACTGTGGCCTCCTTAGCGTGCCGCGGGAAAGCAGGCAAACAGAACCCGGCATAGCCGGGTTCTGTGTGTATCCAGATAATTGAAAATCCTTTTTATCCGAAAGCACCATGGGTCTCAATCTTTATCTGTCCAGACTTTGACAAGCCCATCAATTTCTAAGGTAATAGCCTGTTTTTCATGCAAAAATCAGTAAAGTGATGCCTCTGGCCATACCCACCACAGACCCACTCCGGCACCGACGGCCGCCACCAGGATCAAGACCCCCCAGCGAGAGAGTCCCGGGCGCCCGTGCAGGGCACGTTCCAGCAGCGGCAATAGCCAGACCGGCAGCAGCACCAGCAGGGGCACTTCCACGTACTGCCAGGCGAGCATCTGCACGAAGGCGAGTGAAAGCCCCAGGGCTGCCGGGGTCACCTTGACCCCTGCAAAGGCGCCGAGCAGGGCACGGAATCCGGCAAACGCGGCCAGGGCCCCCGTCAGCTGGGCGATGAGCAGGCTGCCATCGATGCCGATGACCAGCGCCAGCCAGATGAAAGCCAGGGCGAAGCCGAGCCCCTCCTCGCTGTCACCACGCCAGCTCGTCCAGCCAGACCAGAGGATGGCGGGCAGCAGGGCCAGCCAGATCCCGGGCTCGCTCGCCAGCACGGAGGCCAGCCCCTGCCACCACACCAGGGCGCCCAGCACCCCGAACAGCGCGAGGGCGACCCCCTTGCTGGTACCCTGGGTCAGGGCGGGCACCAGCAGGGTCAGCGGCAGCCACTGCCACGCCTTGACCGGCAGGCCATAGGCACCGCCCAGCAGGCAGCCCACCAGCCAGATCCCCAGGGCGCCCCACAGATAGCCCAGCCGCGGCCAGCGCCACGACAGCAAAGCGGCCCCTAAAGGAGCCGCCAGGGTTTGAAGCAGGAGTGCTGCGCCCATTACTTGCGCACGCCTTCAACGAACAGGTTGATGGTCATCTCGTCAGGGATGTTCGGCACCATGTAGTTCACGCCGAACTCGCTGCGCTTGATGGTGGTGGTGGCGTTGAAGCCGCTGCGGTAGCCGCCCCAGGGATCCTTGCCTTCGCCGATGTGGACCAGGTCGAAGGCCACGTCCTTGGAGACGCCGTGCAGGGTCAGGGTGCCCTTGAGCACGCCTTTGTCCTTGGTGCCTTCATAGCCGGTGCTGACGAAGGTCATCTTGGGGTACTGCTTCACGTCCAGGAAGTCGGGGCTGCGCAGGTGCTTGTCGCGGGCCTCGTGGTTGGAGTCCACGCTGGCGGCATCGATTTCGAAGTTCGCCTTGGCCGCCGCCGGGTTGGCGTCGTCCATGCTGAAGGTGCCACTGAAGGTGTTGAATCGGCCGACCAGTTCTGAGAAGCCGAGGTGGCCCACCTTGAACTGGACTGTGGTGTGCGCTGCATCGACATCGTAATCGGCAGCCATCAGGGGAGCCGCCATAAACAGGCAGGAGGCCAGCAGGGCCTTGGTCATTTTCATTCCGATCGTTCCTTCATTGGGGGTTCACAACGGTGTCCAAAATGCTAACCTCCTATCGAGAATAGATAATCATCGATTTATTAAAATAATTATCAACCGAGAGTGGAATATGGATCAGATAGCCGCCATGCGCACCTTCATCAAGGTGGTGGAGTGCCAGAGCTTCACCAAGGCCGCCCATCAGCTCGGGATCTCGGTCGCCATGACCTCCAAGCTGATGCAGCAGCTCGAGGAGTCCCTCTCCACCCGGCTGTTGTCGCGCACCACCCGCCAGGTCAATCCCACCGAGGCGGGCCAGTTTTACTACCAGCGCTCCCTGGCCCTGCTGGCGGAGCTCGAAGAGACCCACAGCCAGCTCACCCACAACAACCAGCAGCCCCAGGGCACCCTCAAGCTCTCGGTGCCCATGGATTTCGGCTACCTGCACCTCTCCCCCGCCCTGCCCCTGTTTCGCGAGCGCTACCCGGACTTGAAGCTCGAGATTGAGTACAGCGACCGGCGGGTGGCCCTGGTGGAGGAGGGGTTCGATCTGGCGCTGCGCATCGGCAACCTGCCGGACTCCTCCCTGGTGGCCAAGCCGCTCGCCATGATGAAGATGGTGGTGTGCGCCAGCCCCGACTACCTGGCCCGCCGGGGCAGGCCGAAGACCCCGGAGGATCTCAAGCAGCACGACTGCCTCATCTACACCCTGACCCAGCCGGACTGGGTCTTCAAACGGGATGGGGAGGAGCACAGCATCCGCCCCCAGGGGCCCCTTCGCGCCAACAACGGGGTGGCCCTGACCCGGGCCGCCTGCGACCACCAGGGCATCATCTTGCAGCCCACCTTCATCGTGGGGGATGCGCTGCGCTCGGGGGCGCTGGTCCCCTTGTTGCTGGAGTGGGAGAAGGGGCAGGTGGGGCTCTATGCCCTCTATCCGCACCGCCGTTTCGTGTCGGCCAAGGTGCGCTGCTTCATCGAATTCGTGCAGGAGCGCTACCTGGCGCCCCACTACTGGGACAGGGAGACCTGAGCCCGGGCTCAGGGGGTGGGCATCAGCTCAGCCACCAGCAGGTGATCCTGCTGGCTCATCTGCCAGCGTGGCAGGCGCTGGCGCAAGGCGGCGAGCTCGGCCTCCCCCAGCGCATAGGGCAGGGTGACGTGCAGGCAGTGGCAATCCAGCATGGCCGCCAACTGCATCATCAGGGCGAGGTTCGCCTCGTCGCTCTTGTGCTTGTTGATGCGCTTGCCGAGCTCGTGGCGAAAGTGGGTCTCGGGATCCTGGGTCATCGCCTGCCAGCCGTAACCAAAGAGCGGGATGAAGGCGCTGACGATGCCAAGGGCGGTGAGGGGCCGTTTGGGCGGGTGATAGAGGACGTTGAGATCCAGCAGGATGGGACTTTGATGGGGCTCACGACTGCCGGATAAAATAGTATTGCTCATTGGATTACCCTGTTGATTCCTCTAGACTTCGCCGCATATTTGACCTGACATGCCAACGAGGTGCTGATGCTAAGCGATATCGAGATCTCCCGCCACTCCCCCCGCCTGCCCATCGCCGAGGTGGCAGCACAGCTCGGCATAGCGGCCGCCCATCTCCACCCCCACGGCCATTACAAGGGCAAACTCGACCTCGCGCTGCTCCATCACGCCCCCGCCCGCGAGCCCGGCAAGCTGGTGCTGGTGAGCGCCATCACGCCCACCCCCCTTGGGGAGGGCAAGACGGTCACCACGATCGGCCTCTCCATGGGGCTCAACCACATCGGCCAGCCCAGCATCGCCACCATTCGCCAGCCGAGCCTCGGCCCCGTCTTCGGGGTCAAGGGGGGCGCCGCCGGGGGCGGCATGGCCCAGGTGGTGCCGATGGAGGAGATGAACCTGCACCTCACCGGGGATTTTCACGCCCTCACCGCCGCCCACAACCTGGCCTCTGCCGCCCTGGATGCCCGCCTGTTCCATGAACGCAAACTCGGTGACCAGTTCAGCGCCAGAACCGGCCTGGCGCGGCTCGATATCGACCCGGCCAACATCCTCTGGCCCCGCACCCTGGACATGAACGACCGGGCGCTTCGCCACCTCACCCTCGGCCAGGGCGGCGCTGCCGATGGTGTCGAGCGCCCCGATCGCTTCGTCATCACCGCCGCCTCCGAGCTGATGGCCATTCTGGCCCTAGCCAGGGATCTCAAGGACTTGCGCGCGCGTATCGGCCGCATCCAGCTCGCCCTCGACCTGCGCGGCAAGCCCATCACCGCCGAGCAGCTGGAAGTGGCGGGGGCCATGACGGTGCTGCTCAAAGACGCCCTCAAGCCCACCCTGATGCAGACCACGGAGCAGACCCCTGTGCTGGTCCACGCAGGCCCCTTTGCCAACATCGCCCACGGCAACTCCTCCGTCATCGCCGATCGCATGGCGCTGGGTCTTGCCGACTACGTGGTGACCGAGGCGGGTTTTGGCTCCGACATGGGGCTGGAGAAGTTCTTCAACATCAAGTATCGCCAGTCCGGCCTTCCCCCCGCCTGCGTGGTGCTGGTGGCCACGGTGCGCGGCCTCAAGGCCAACAGCGGCCTGCTCGACATCCGGCCGGGCCAGCCGCTGCCGGCCAGCCTGCAAGGGGAAGATCTGCCCACCCTGACAGCGGGGTGCGCCAACCTCGCCTGGCATATTCACAACGCCCGCCGTTACGGGGTGCCCGTGGTGGTCGCCATCAACCGCTTCCCCACCGACAGCGACGCCGAGCTGGCCCTGCTGGAGGCGGCGGCGCGCCAGGCCGGTGCCTGTGGCGTCGCCCTCTCCCAGGCCTTCACTGACGGTGGCGCGGGTGCGGCGGATCTGGCTCACGCCGTGGTGGCGGCCTGCAAGCAGCCCAGTGAGGTCAGGCTGCTCTACCCCGATGAGATGAGCCTTGCCGCCAAGCTCGCCACCCTGGTGGAGTGCGGCTATGGCGGCCGGGGCATCACCCTCTCGGACAAGGCGCGCCAGCAACTGGCCAGACTCTCGGCAGAGGGCCAGGATCACCTGCCCGTCTGCATGGCCAAGACGCCGCTCTCCATCAGCCATGACCCGGCCAGGAAGGGCGTGCCGACGGACTTCGAGGTCCCCATCGAGGAGGTGAAACTCTGCGCGGGGGCAGCCTTCGTCTATGCCCTGGCGGGCCCCATCATGACCATGCCGGGCCTGGGCAGTCTGCCGGCCTATCGCCATATCGACATCAACGATGACGGCGACATTGTCGGCCTGAGCTGACGTGCAGGCTGGCAGTCTGCCGTCCCTGAACACCATATCGACATCAACGATGACGGCGACATTGTCGGCCTGAGCTGACGGCGCCCAGGTCCAGCCAGAAACGACAAGGCCCCGCCGATTGGTGGCAATGCTGATCAGTTAAGGATCCATTGACCGATCCTTCTGCTGTAGGACAATCCGGAACCAATCACTGGTTCCGG
>NZ_JAPDBZ010000079.1:0-18057 GCF_027705505.1 Aeromonas sp. QDB56 | reverse complement strand
ATGGATTTAGGGACTCAGAATACTTTTTTCTGAAAATCAAGGCGGCCTTCCCCGGAAAGCCGCGATGAACCTAAAAATAGTGTGGCGTAGCGCCCATATTAAACGGGTAGAATGAAGGTATCTCACCACCGCCAGCGGGCGGTGGTTATGCCTCTCAAGGGAGAATACCTTTCGTGAAAGCCGTGCAGGGAATCATCTTTTCGGCGCTGTGCGTGCCAGGGCTAGTGGCACCCGCCTTTGCGCAAACCATGGAGCAGTCTCTCTATCGCCAGGCCCATGAGGCCGTGCGTGCCAATGATCAGGTCAAATTCAGCCAGCTTCGGGCACGCCTGATCCACTATCCGCTGCTGCCCTATCTGGATTACTACCAGCTTGCGTTCCGTCCCGGGGCGGCAGACTACAACGATGTGACCCGCTTCATCCGCCAGCACGGGGACACCCCCCAGTCCAACCGGCTCGAGCGCAGCTATCTCACCTATCTTGCCCAGAGCCAGCAGTGGTCCCAGTTCCTGCGCTTCTATCCGGCCAAGCCAAGCTCCACCGATCTGCTCTGTCAGCACTATCAGGCCCGCTACTACACGGGGCACCAGAGTGAAGCCCTGCAGGAGGCAGGCAAGCTCTGGTTGAGCGGTCAATCCAGGCCCGATGCCTGCGATCCTCTGTTCCAGCTCTGGCAGCAGGCGGGTCTGCGTACTCAGGAGAAGATCTGGGAGCGTATGAACCTGGCTTTCGAGGCCCAGAACCCCAACCTCATTCGCCACCTCGGGGCCCAGCTCGGCAGCGGCATGAAGGGGTATGGCGATCAGATGATCGCCCTGTATGACCAACCCGTGCGGGCGATGAATCCGGCCAACTTCACGGCGGCGCCCCCGTCACGGCATCTGCTCTCCCTGGGGCTGGCCCGCTACGCCAACCAGGAGCCCGACGCGGTTCTGCGCCAGCTGGGGGAGATGACCCGTCGCTTCGGCCTGAACCATGCCGAGGTGAATCGGGTGGAGAAGGCGGCCGCCCGCCGCCTGTTGTTGGACCGCTCTTCTGACCAGCGTGCCTGGCTGGATACGGCCCTGGTGCGGCTCAAGGATCCGGAGCTGGTGGAGCTGCGGGCCCGTCTTGCCATCTGGGAGCAGGATTGGCGCGGCCTCGAAGGCTGGGTCAAGAGGATGCCCATGGGGCTGCAAAAAGAGGATCGCTGGCGTTACTGGATGGCGCGCTCGCTGGAGAAACAGGGGCGGCAGAAACCGGCGCGGGACCTCTATCTCGAGACTGCGAACCTGCGCGGCTTCTACGGCTTCATGGCGGCCCAGCGCACCGGTGTGCCCTATCGCATGAAGAACCAGAGCGTGGCGCACAAGGTGCCGGACTGGCAAAGTGCCAGTCGCCGTTGGCCCTTCCTGCTGCGGGTGCGTGAACTGCTGGCGATGAACGAGATCACGGCGGCCCGCTCTGAGTGGATCCACAACATGGATCGCAACAGCGTGGCCCAGCGCCTGGAGTTTGGCCACATCGCCCTCAACCAGGGCTGGCACGAGCTGGCGATCCTCTCCAGCATCCGTGCCGAGGCCTGGGATGCGCTGGACCTGCGCTTCCCGCTGCCCCTCAAGCGCACCTTCTCCCAGATGGCACAAGAGCGCACCATGAACACCAGTCTGCTCTACGCCATCTCCCGTCAGGAGAGCGCACTCTATCCCCTGGCCCAGTCACCGGTCGGGGCGAGGGGGTTGATGCAGCTGATGCCTGCCACCGCGAAAGAGACGGCCGGCAAGCTTGGGGTGCCCTATCGCAACGAGCAGCAACTGTTCGACCCGGCCATGAACATTCGTCTTGGCAGCGCCTACCTCAAGCGCCTGCTGGATGTGTATGACGGCAACCGGATCCTTGCGGCGGCGGCTTACAATGCGGGTCCTGGCCGGGTCAAGCGCTGGCGCGAGCAGAGCGACAACAAGCCGATGGATGTCTGGGTGGAGAGCATCCCCTATCGGGAGACGCGCAACTATGTCCAGAACGTGCTCTCTTTCGATCTCATCTATCAACACAAGCTGCAGCAGCCTTTGCGTTTTATGTCGGAACGCGAGCTGAATCACGCCTATTGAGTTCGGGGGGCAGTCGTTGTGGCGGCGGCCTCCCATTCTTGCCCCAAAATGGTTATCATCCCTTAAGCTTTGTTACAAAAGGAAACCTGCCAGGTGATCGGGCGCCGCGTCTTGGTCTGTCAGGTTCGATACAATGCCCGATCATCACTGACAGGCTTTTCCAACAAAGGAATCGAGAGTGGCAACGATCAAAGATGTGTCTCAGCTGGCGAATGTCTCCATTTCGACAGTGTCTCGAGTGATCAACAACACGGCGCAGGTGGCGCCCGAGAAGCGCGAGGCTGTCCTCGCGGCCATGAAGGAGCTCAGCTTTCGTCCAAACAGCTTCGCCCAGGCCCTGGTGAGCAAGCGCTCCAACTGTATCGGTGTGCTGGTGGGGGATCTGTGTGGCGGCCCCTTCTTCGCCCAGATGATGCGCGGCATCGAAAGCATGGTCGACAAGGCGAACAAGTTCACCATCGTGGTGTCCGGCAACCACGACGCGACCCGTGAGCGGCACGCCATCCAGGCGCTGCTGCAGCGCCAGTGTGATGCCCTTATCCTTCACAGCAAGGCGCTGCCTGACGAAGAGCTCAGCGAGCTGGCGTCGGGCACGACCCCCATCGTCTTCATCAACCGTCAGGTGCCAGGCTGCGAGGATCGCTGCGTCTGGCTGGACAACCAGGCCGGCATCACCACGGCTTGCCAGCATCTGCTGGACGCGGGACATCGCAAGATTGCCTTCGTCACCTCCGATGACGAGGAGTTTGTGGATGGTCAGCAGCGGATGGCCGGCTATCGCTTCGCCCTGCAACGGGCAGGTATCGAGCTGGATCCTGCCCTCATCGGCCGTGCCTATGCCGACGAAAAAGGTGGCTATGTGGCCATGAGCGAGCTGCTGGCGCGCGGCGTCGAGTTCAGCGCTGTGCTGGGTTTCAACGATGCCATGGTGGCGGGGGCCATCTCCTGTCTGCTGGAGCGGGGTTACAAAATACCCCAGCAGGTCTCTGTGGTCGGTTTTGATGACATCCCCTATGCCCGATACATCTATCCCAAGCTCACCACGGTACGTTACCCCATCGAGGAGATGGGAGAGCGGGCCGCTGAGCTGGCCCTGAGGCTGCTGGATCACAAGCCGGTAGAGGGGCTGGCGCTCAAATTCGAAGCCGAACTGGTACGGCGGGAATCTGTGGCCTGAGTCATGAAGTTGGCCCCGTGCGGGTCGACTTTTTTGCAAAACAGTGAAAGCGCTTTCAGAAATCCTTTTCAACAGTGATCCGCTTCAAAGCTTTTTGACCGCGCTGCCACTAGGATAGGCCCACGAATTAGGAGCGTGCGCTCCCGATTTTCCCGCTGTGGGAGGTAACCGGTTAATCCGGCTATTTCCTTCGTTACTTTCGACGGTCATCATTGGATGGCCGTTTTTTTTGTCAGGATCCGGGTATGACGAACGAATTTGAGTATCAGACGGGTATCGTGGGCGCCGGCTGGCTGGGGTTGCCCCTGGCCAGGGCATTGCAAGAGCAGGGGCAATCTATCGCGGTGACGGTCAGTACGGCCGAAAAGGCTGAACGGCTGCGGGGGGAGGGTATTGCCGCCTGGCCGCTGTTGCTCACCCCTGACATGGGGCCACTGCCTTTTCGCTGTCATGACCTAGTGATCTGCGTGCCCCCCAGCAAGACCGGTGATTTCCCGGCGTCCGTGGCCAGTCTGTGCCGACAGACGAGGGAGGCGGGTGTTCAGAGGGTTCTGTTTATCAGCGCGACTTCGGTCTGGGGGGCCGGACAGGGGGAGGATGATACGCCCGCTCCAGCCCATGACAGAGGCTTGCGGATGCGGGTGGCCGAGCTTGCCGTGCTGGAAGGGCATGTTGACTGCGCCATGATCTTGCGCCCGGCCGGACTCTATGGTCCTGACCGTCACCCCGGCCGTTTTCTGGCGGGCAAGACGCTGGCCGGGGGAGGCCAGGCTGTGAACCTGGTGCATCTGGACGACGTGGTGGCCGCCTGTGAGCTGATGCTGGCCCGGGGGCAGGATGGGGATGCCTACAATCTGAGTGCCCCCGTTCACCCACGCCGGGAGCAGCTCTACCCCTTCGCGAGCCGCCTGCTCGGGCTGGTGCCGCCGCAGTTCGTCGAGCCGGCGGGGGAGTTTGCTCCCATCGAAGGTCAGCGGATCTGCCAGCAGCTTGGTTTCGTCTATCGCTGGCCGGATCCGGCCCACTGGTTTGCGGACGGTGCGGCCTTGAAGGGCTGAACGGGTCGTCGCCATCCGGGCCCCGGAGTCGGTCATCTGGCGTGCAAACCAGATACGGCGCGCGCTCCGGGACAATTGAGGTTTGCCAAGGGGGGGATCGCCCCCTATCATGCCGCCATCCATGATAAAGAGAGCGGTAATGATGGAAGAGACCAAGCGCCACCCCGATGGGGAGCTGTTGCTGAGAACCCTGGCAATGCCAGCCGATACCAACCCCAATGGCGATATCTTCGGCGGGTGGATCATGTCCCAGATGGATATAGGTGGGGGCATCATGGCCAAGGAGCTGGCAAAAGGGCGCATCTGTACCGTCTCGGTGGAGGGGATGACCTTCCACAGCCCGGTCAAGGTGGGTGACGTGGTGTGCTGTTACGGTCGCTGCCTCAAGATTGGTCGCAGCTCCATGCGACTCAAACTGGAGGTCTGGGTCAAGCCGGTATTGCGGGAGAACGAAGCCCAGCGGTACTGCGTGACCGAGGGCGTCTTCACCTATGTGGCCATCGACGATCAGGGCAAATCCCGCCCCGTGCCGGTCTGAGTCTGCTCAGATGAGCCGGGCATTGATGATGGATATTTCCTGCTCAAGCCCGGTTTTTTGCCGTATCATGCGCTCCAGCATCTCTTCCGACCCCACGCACTGCCGGGTGTCGAACAGACAGAGATCACATTGGGGATCCCGCCTGATTTGATAGACGGTGGAAAGCTCCACTTGATGACAGGTTCCCTGTTGATCGTAAAATGTCACGCGGTACTGGTGCTGTCTCGCCATCGTTGAATTCCTTCTGGATGAGTCGGGCCGGACACGAATAATGAGACTAGTCGGCGACCGTGGCCTGTGTGAGGGCCATGTCGTCTTGCAGAGGCAGGTGATTGTTAGCCAATGAAAAATAGTTATCGGATTCTGGGAACGTCCCTGCTGACGTTGGGGCTGGTCGGTTGCTTCGAGGTACCGGATCAAGATCATCTGGTGACTGCGGCAGGTATCATACCTGGCGCAAGCTGTGACAGACCACCTCTGGTGGCGCTCGCCTCCACGGCCTTGCCGAGGGAGTTTGGCATCACCGTCTGGAACCTCTACAAGGGACAACGCAAGAACTGGCGGGAAGGGCTGGATGAGTATGCCAAGTCCCAGGATCTGGTGCTGCTGCAAGAGTCGGCGACCCGGCCCGAGATGCTGGACTGGCTGAAGAGAGGGGATTTCCAGTGGCAGCAGTTGCAGGCCTTCACCCAGGGAGGTGTCTCCTTTGGCGTGATGACGGTGGCGAAAACGCCGCAGGCGTTTGTCTGTGGCGTCCGTTCCCCCGAACCCCTGCTGCGTATCCCCAAGTCAGGTCTGGTCAGTCTCTATCCCTTGCAGGGGGATCCTGACGGCGTGCTGGTGGTGAATCTCCATGCGGTCAATTTCGAACTGGGCATGGCGACCTTCCGCGAGCAGCTCAACGATCTGACTGCGTTGATCCATCGCCACCAGGGGCCGGTCATCCTGGGCGGCGATTTCAACACCTGGAGCGACAAGCGAGCGTTCTGGTTGAACAAGCTGGTGGGCGAGCTTGGCCTGCAGGAGGCCATACCTGTGCCTGATCTGCGTCGCACCGCTTTTGGCCGCCCGCTGGATCACCTCTACTATCGCAATCTGGATCTGGTGGAGGTGAGTTCACCGGCTACCGATGCCTCTGACCATAACCCCATTCTGGCGCGCTTTGCGGCCCAGGCCATCACTCCCTGAGTCATCCCTCAGGGGAGAGCGGCGTCGCCGCTGGTTCATGCAGACAAAAAAATACCCCGCATCAAGCGGGGTATTTTTTGGATTGCGACGAGCGATCAGCTGTTGTTCTTCACGAACAGGGTCAACTCCTGACCCGGCTTGAGATAGTCACTCTTGCCGAGCTGGTTCCAGCGCATCACATCGTTGACGGCGACCTGGAAGCGGGCTGCGATGGAGGAGAGGGAATCTCCGCGGCGCACCTGATAGACCATGGACTTGTTGCTGCTCTTGCCCTGCTTGGGCCAGACCACCAGCTTCATGCCAGGCTTGAGGGCTGATTTGGCGTTCAGGCCGTTCCACTTGGCCAGGTCGGCGTGGGTGACCCCGTGTGCCTGGCTGATGCTCCACAGGTTGTCACCGGAGCGCACCTGATAGTTCACCTTGCCACCACTGCGGCTGGCGAGCTGCTGCGGTTTGCTCTGGGCAACCTGGGTTGCGCGCCCGCTATTGGGGATGATCAGGCTCTGGCCACGGCGCAGGTTGTTGCCGCGCATGTTGTTGGCCAGCTTGAGCTGTTGCACGGTCACCCCGTGATTCTGGGCGATCCGTGACAGCGTATCACCACTGGTGACCTGATAGGAGCGCACACCACGGGTACGTTCACGCTGGGGCAGATCGGCCAGGGCCAGCTCCAGGGTGTCGGCGTACTCGACGGGGACCAGCAGGTTGTAAGGGCCCTGCGGCGAGGTCATGCCACGCTTGAGCGCAGGATTGAGCGCCTTGAGCTGGGAGGCGGAAACGCCAGCCAGCTGGGCGGCCACGTTCAAGTCAATCTGGCCACCGGTATTGATGGTTCGCAATTGCGGCTTGTTGGCCAGCACCGGCAGGGTGACATTGTATTTGTCCGCATTGCGGATCATGTCGGCCATGGCCAGGATCTTGGGCACATACATCCGGGTTTCGCGGGGCAGGTCCAGCGACCAGTAGTCGGTCGGACGACCAGCCCGCTCGTTGCGGGTGATGGCGTTGCGCACCCGACCTTCACCGGCATTGTAAGCGGCCAGGGTCTGCAGCCAGTCACCGTCGAAGAACCGGTTCAGGTACTCCAGGTAATCCAGTGCGGCATTGGTGGATGCAAGGACATCGCGTCGACCGTCGTACCAGTTGTCGTGGCGCAGGCCGAAATTCTTGCCGGTTGCAGGAACGAACTGCCAAAGACCGACCGCATTGCTGCGGGAGCGGGCATTGGGATCGAACATGCTCTCGATCATGGGGATGGTAATAAGCTCCATTGGCAGCTCACGCCGTTCGATTTCCTCTACCATCAGATACAGGTAGGGCTCAGCCCGGCTGGCAATGGTCGCCATATGCTTATCATTGCGCAACAACCAATCACGCTGTTGGCGAACCCGGGCATTATCGTGCGAGTCCAGCTGCATATCATCGCTGATACGCACCCACAGGTTATCAGTGTCATCCAGCTCTTCTATCTGTTCGTCGCCGAACAGCATCCGCGAAGAGTGTTTTTTGTACGTTTTCTTGCTGACTTGGGGGGATTTGATCGGCTCGATTGCCGTTACCGCCCGGTCATCCTGATGGCTCAGGTTTTGACAGCCGCTGAGAAACAGCGCTGCCAATAAGGCCGTTCGTAGCTTCATCTCGCTCAGGTCATCTGTGGAAAAACAGCTCGCATCATAAGGGGCAATGCCCCCCTGATCAAGGTTTGTTCAAAAAACGTCCTTCCAGGCCCGCAGCACAGCGAAGGTATCCTCTGGATTTTCCAAGCATTTAAGGGCGTATTTCTCAGCAGAAAATTTTACCGAGTCCTGCTCGCAGCGCAGAAAAACATTGAAATTCCGCTCATCTCCCAGCCGGGAGGGGAGACTCGGGAGGCCCTGCTGACGCAGTTTGCTGATCACGCCGATCTGCCGCTGGATCGCCAGGTTGTCGGGCTCGACCGCATGGGCGAAACGCAGGTTGGAGAGCGTGTATTCATGGGCACAATAAAGGAGGGTCTCATCGGGCAGTGCCGCGAGCCGTTGCAGGGAAGTGTGCATCTGTGCCGGGGTCCCTTCGAACAGACGGCCGCAACCGGCGCTGAAGAGGGTATCGCCACAAAACAGCATGCCCTGGCCGTAATAGGCGATGTGCCCCAGGGTATGACCGGGCACATGGAGGACATCCAGACTCAGGCCATGCCAGTTGATCTGATCCCCGTCGTCGAGCCACTGGCCGTGATGGTCCGGCATGGGGTCATGCTTGGGACCATAGAGGCGAGCGTGGGGGAAGTGTTGCAGCAGCTCGGATACGCCCCCGACGTGATCGCGATGGTGATGGGTCAGGAGGATGGCATCCAGCACCAGATCCAGCCCAGCCAGCCGCTCCAGCACGGGAGCGGCCTCGCCCGGATCGACGACCAGGCAGTGATTTTCATGACGGATCAACCAGATGTAGTTGTCGCTGAAGGCGGGAACTGTGATGACGGTATACATGGGTCGAGGTCTCTTGTGTTCTCTTTAAGGAAGGGATCTTATATAACTGGATGGCATTCGCCCCCGAGTTGGTCCCATTATGCAACTGGCACGTACCGAACAACAGATCGCGCTTCCGACCAGTTGGTCCGCACTGCCCATGGGGGACTGGGTGGCCGCCGAGCTTCAGGAGCGCCTCGACAACTGGTGCCCCCACCTCTTTGGCTATCACTTGCTCAAGATAGGAGCCCTGAGCGCCGAACTCTCCTGCGGTTGTTCCACCATTCGCCATCAAATCGGTGTCGCCCCCGGCGGACGGCTGCTGGACATCCAGGGGGATCCGCTCGCCTTGCCGGTGCGATCGGGGAGCGTGGATGCCTGCCTGCTGGCTCACTGCCTCGATTTCTCGCCGGATCCTCATCAGGTGCTGCGGGAGGCAGAACGGGTGCTGACCGACGATGGCTGGCTCATTGTCAGCGGTTACAACCCGCTCAGCCTGGTGGGGCTGGGTCACTATCTGCCCTTCATGCGGCGGCATCTGCCCTGGTCTGCCCGCATGTTCACGCCCGCACGGGTGACCGACTGGCTGCAATTGCTCGGCTGCGAGGTGATGTTCGACGAGCGGTTCGGTTTCTCCTTCATGGGCAGGCAGAGCAAGATCGGCTGGTGGCGGGAGAGTCTGGGGCGGGACTATTGCCGCTCCCTGGCGTCTGTTTACGTGATTGCCGCCCGCAAGCGGCGTTTCCCCGTGACACCGGTGCGTCGCCGCTGGCGGCTGCCGGAGTCGATGGCCGCGCCAGGCATGGCGCGCCAGGGCGGCTAGCAGGCATCAGGGCTGGTAGCCGCTGTCTTCGGCAAGCTGCTTGCCGCTGGCGGCCTCACGGGCCAGCTCGTCACAGCGTTCGTTTTCCGGGTGGCCCGAGTGTCCTTTCACCCAGAGCCATTCGATCTGGTGACGGGCCACTTCCGCATCCAGGGCCTGCCAGAGATCGACGTTCTTGACCGGCTGGCGGTTGGCGGTCATCCAGCCCTTCTTCTTCCAGCCGATGATCCATTGGGTGATCCCCTGGCGCACATACTGGCTGTCGGTGGTGAGCCGCACCTGGCAGGGTTCGTTCAGGGTCCGCAGCCCCATGATGGCAGCCATCAGCTCCATCCGGTTATTGGTGGTCAATCGAAAACCGGCGGAGATCTCCTTGCGATGCTTGCCATAGACCATGACGGCACCATAGCCGCCGGGGCCCGGGTTGCCTAAGCAGGAGCCATCCGTGAATAAATCAATCTGTTTCAACATGAGCAATCAATCTGTTTTAGCGAGAGGCTTGGGGTAAACTAGCGAGTAAAACCGAAGTTTGACATGGATTTGATCATGAGCACACCCCAACTGAATCGCCAGATCATTCTGGATACCGAAACCACCGGCATGAACACCGCGGGCGGCCCCGTTTATCTTGGGCACCGCATCATCGAGATCGGCTGTGTGGAGGTGATCAACCGCAAACTCACCGGCAACCATTTCCACGTCTACATCAAGCCGGATCGGCTGGTGGACCCCGAGGCCATCGCCGTGCACGGCATCACGGATGCCTTCCTGGCGGACAAGCCCTCTTTTAGCCAGATAGCGGACGATTTCATCGAGTTCATTCGCGGCGCCGAGCTCATCGCCCACAACGCCCCCTTTGACGTGAGCTTCATGGACTATGAGTTCAGCAAGCTCGGTCTGAACTTCAAGACGGCGGATATCTGCGGCATCACGGATACCCTGGCGATGGCGCGGGATCTCTTCCCGGGCAAGCGCAACAACCTGGACGTGTTGTGCGATCGCTACGGCATCGACAACTCTCACCGTACCCTGCACGGCGCCTTGCTCGATGCGGAGATCCTGGCGGACGTCTACCTCCTGATGACGGGTGGCCAGACCAAACTCAATCTCGCGAGCGAAACCAGCGAGAGCGAGACCAGCCAGGATACCGGCATTCGTCGTCTGGAGAGTAATCGCCCGCCGCTCAGGGTGGTGCGCGCGAGCGACGAGGTGGCGGCTGTCCATGAAGCGAGGCTGGATCTGGTACAGAAAAAAGGAGGTGCCTGCCTGTGGCGGCAATGAGATCGCTTTGGGGGCTGCTGCTGCTGGCCTCCCTCCCGGCCGCGGCCAACGAGGTGTTTGCGCCTTCCGACATTCCTCTGCTCGACAACCGCTTTCGCATCGATTACGGCGTGAAGGAGATCACCTTCATCATCAAGCGCAAGCCGGGGACGCCCTCGGTGATCCTGGTGCGACCCGATGGCAGCAAGCTCTATGTGGGCAAGGTCAAGCCGCCCGACGTGGGCTGGTTGCCCCTCAAGGATCAGGATCTCATCACCATCCGCGACCCCATGCCCGGCCCTTGGCAGGCGATCGGGGAGGTGGACCCCGACAATCGGGTGCGCCTGCTCACCAACATCCAGGTCGAGAGCGAGCCGCTGCCGGCCCGCCTCTATCAGGGTGAGCGTGTCAAACTGCAATCCCGTCTGCTGATCGATGGCGCGGCGCCTGGGGCGGGTTACTACCTCACCGATCTGGGCATGACCGTCAAGCTGCAGCAGTTCAATGATGCCAGCCAGAGCGGGGATCCCGTGTTCGAGGAGACCCTGGGACGCTACATGGATGATGGCAAGGGGGTGGACGAAGTGCCGGGGGACGGTATCTTGACCGCCGAGGCAGTACTGGACGTCCCTGCGGGAAAATATCGAGCCCTCTTCAGCACCGGCAATGAGGTCTTCTCACGAGCCCAGTCACAGCAGGTGCTGCTCTACCCCTGGCCGGTCAGCTATTCCCTGAATCCCCCCTCCGGGGAGGGGGGAGCCAAGCTATCTCTCGTCATCGATGTGGATGAACTGGATCCCGCCTCCGTGGTCATCCAGGGCAAGGCCATCGACGGCGGCGGCAGTAGCATGACGTTCAACGAGGTGGCGACAGCGCCGCGTTTTGGCGTGGATCTCTCCGCCCTCAAGGCGGCAGGGCAGTACAAGGTGGAGGCCACCCTCTTTGGAACAACCCGGCTCGGTCGCGAGGTGCAACTGCAATTGCCGGCCAAGTCGTTCACCATAGCACCGCCTCCCCCCCCTCCCGCCCCCTCTGCGGCCATGCCCGCATCCGCCGCCACCCCCGACCGGTTCGAGGAGCGGGAGAGTCTGGTCTGGCTGCCCTGGGCGCTGGGGGGAGGTGGCGTGTTGCTGCTCTTGCTGGGGGCCGGTGGTTTCATTCTGCTGCAAAAGCGCCGCACCCTGCACAAGGCGATGGCGGCGCAGAAGGCGCAACTTGAAGAGACGCCAGCAACCCCCAAACTGGATCTCAATCTGCCGGAGCAATAATTCCGCGCACATTGCAAAGAAGCCGCCAAATGGGCGGCTTCTTCATGGTCGCAAGTGGATGGGGTGAACCCGATATCAGTGAGCGCCGATATAGATGTCTTTGTACTGCTCGCGAATATCGAGGAACTTCTCCAGATTGGCCAGCATCAGGTCCACCAGAAGGGGGTCGAAGTGCTCTCCTTTCTCCTCCTTGATCAGCGCCAGCACCTGATCCAGCGGCCAGGCCTGCTTGTAGCAACGATCCGAGCCCAGGGCATCGAACACATCCGCCAGGGCGACGATGCGTCCTTCCAGCGGAATGTCCTCTCCCTTCAATCCGCGGGGATAGCCGCTGCCATTCCACTTCTCGTGATGGTTGCCCGCGATGGTGGCGCCTATCTGGAAGAGGGCCAGGTCACTGCCGGAGAGCATGTCCTGCCCAAGCTGGGCGTGGGTTTTCATGATCTCCCACTCCTCGGGAGTGAGTTTGCCCGGTTTGTGCAAGATGGCGTCCGGGATCCCCACCTTGCCGATGTCGTGCAGGGGAGAGGCACGCTTGATGAGCTCGCACCTGTCCTCATTCATGCCGAGCAGCTTGCAGAACAATTCGGTGTAGAGGGCCACCCGCTTGACGTGCAAGCCAGACTCCTTCGAGCGGCTCTCCACCAGCTCGCCGATGCGATAGATGATCTCTCGCTGGTTGTCACCGATCACCTCGTTGAGCCGGATATTCTCCAGCGCCACTATGATGTTTTCGGTGAACAGGCTCAGCAGCCCGGTATCCATCTGGCTGAGCGGGCGAGTGGTCTCGATGTGGAACAGCAGGTGGTGACGGGCATTCTGGCAATAGAGCACCATCTGGTTGCCATCGTAGACATTGGCTCCCTTGGCCATGGCACAGCGCAGTATTTCCGGCGCATCGACGAGGCGCAGCATGGGACCATCGCTGAGCAGAGGCTCGAGCACCTGATCCCGCACCTCATACGCCAGGTGCTTCACATCGTAAATCTGGGACTCTTCCAGATTGAGCAGGGCGCTGAGCTGGGTCTGGGCTCCTTCGACGAACTGGCGCAGGGCACGCTGCTCGAAGATCCCCTTGGACGCCTCGATGACCTTTTCCAGCCCCTGTCGATTGCTCTCAAGGGTTCGGATGTCCCGATAAGAACGCAGGCTGGCGCGCAACAGGGTGCGCAGTTTCTGGGAGGTAAGTTCGGTCTTGTCCTTGTAGTCGTTGATGTCGTAGTTGGTCACCACGTCATCTTCCGGGGCCTGGCCGGGCTGACCGGTTCGCAGCACGATGCGTACCATCTTGTTTTGCAGCTCGTCACGCACGAACTTGACCACCTCGAGACCGGCATGATCGACCTCCATGACGACGTCGAGCAGCAGCAGGGCGACATCCGGGGTGAGGGCGAGCAAGGCTTTGGCTTCAGCCGCAGAGTAGGCGTGCAGAAAATCGATCGGCTTGCCGTCGAATTCAAACTTGTTCAGGGTGATTTTGGTGATGCGATGCACTTCGGGTTCATCGTCCACTATCATCACCTTCCAGCCGGCGGGACGCGGTGCTGATTGGGGAAGATCTTCATCATCAATAATCAGGATTTGATCATCCATTATGCAATCCTGTGTGTGATCCTGTGCTTACCTTAACCGCTTCATTCAATATAGGAAACGGATTGATATCCAAAATATGATCCAGTCGGTTTCTCTTTCTTCGTATCGGATGCCATCCACCAGCCCTTTCATGAAAAACGCCTCCACAAGGGAGGCGTTCTGGCATCAGAGGCATCAAGCTGCCCTGTGATAGGCGGAGGCTTCAAACAGTGCCTTGTTGGCCACCAGGTCGACGGGATCGAAGTCATCGACGTTGATGGTGCGAAGGCGACTCTCCTCGGCGCGCCGCAGCAGGTCCGCTTCGGCCTGGTTGATGACACCGAGGCTCAGGCCCGCCTCTGCCACCTTGTCGAGCTGGGTGAAGGGGCGTTTGCTCCCTTCGGCTTTGCACACCTTGTCAAACAGCGGCTCTGCGGTCAGCACATCGTCCAGCGCCTGTTCCAGCAGCCCGAAGGGGTTGCCCTCCTCGCGCGTCAGATATTGGCCCTCGGCCAGACGGCTGCGAGTGGCACTTGGCACCTGGAGCAGGCGGGCTACCTGGCTGTCGAGCTTGTCGGAGGGACGCTTCAGGTCGCGACCAAGGGGTAGCACGATGGCGCGCAGGGCCAGACCAATCCAGCGATTCGGGAAGTTGCGCAGCAACTCGTCGATCGCTTCCTGAGCCTTGAACAGGGCGTCTTGCAGTGCCCAGTGCAGCAGCGGCAGGTCGGCCTGCTGGCGTCCTTCATCCTGATAGCGCTTGAGGGCGCTGGAGGCCAGATAGAGCTGGCTCAGCACATCGCCAAGGCGGGCAGAGACCCGCTCTTTGCGCTTGAGTTCGCCACCCAGGGTGCCCATCGCCATGTCTGACAGGAAGGCCAGGTTGGCGGAGAGGCGGGATAGTTGCTGATAGTAGCCCTTGGTCTGATCCTTGTAGGGCGCGGCGGTGAAGCGGGCACCGGTCAGCCCCAGCCAGAAGCTGCGCACCAGGTTGCTGATGGCAAAGCCCACGTGGCTGAACATCGCCTTGTCGAAATCTTTCAGCGCCTGCTCTTTGTCGGGGTGGCTGGCTGCCAGCATCTCCGGCAACACGTAGGGGTGGCAACGGATGGCTCCCTGACCGTAAATGATCATGCTGCGGGTCAGGATATTAGCTCCTTCGACAGTCACGGCGATGGGCGCCCCCTGATAGCCACGGGCCAGATAGTTGTTCGGCCCCATGCAGATGGCCTTGCCGCCATGGATATCCATGGCATCAATGATGCACTTCTGGGCGCGGTCGGTGAGGTGGTACTTGACGATGGCGGAGATGACCGAGGGTTTTTCACCGAGATCGATGCCGGTGACCGTCAGTTTGGCGGCGGCGCCCATGATGTAGGCGTTGCCACCCAGGCGTGCCAGCGGCTCTTCAATCCCTTCCATCTTGCCAATCGGCAGCTTGAACTGGCGACGGATGCGGCTGTAGGCACCGGTGGCCAGGGCCAGCATCTTGACGCCGCCCGTGCTGTTGGAGGGCAGGGTGATGCCGCGACCGACGGAGAGACACTCCACCAGCATGCGCCAGCCCTGACCGGCCATGGCCGGACCGCCGATGATGAAGTCGAGCGGTACAAACACGTCCTTGCCGCGGGTCGGGCCGTTCTGGAACGGCACGTTGAGCGGGAAGTGGCGGCGACCGATGTCGACTCCCTTGATGTGGGTCGGAATGAGGGCGCAGGTGATGCCGAGCTCTTCTTCCTCACCCAGCAGGTGGTCAGGGTCACGCAGCTTGAAGGCGAGGCCGAGTACGGTGGCGATGGGAGCCAGGGTAATGTAGCGCTTGTTCCAGGTCAGGCGCATGCCGAGCACCTCTTCCCCTTCCCACTCGCCTTTGCAGACGATGCCGAAGTCGGGAATCGAGCCCGCATCAGAACCTGCTTCCGGGCTGGTCAGGGCGAAACAGGGGATCTCCTTGCCGACAGCCAGACGGGGCAGGTAGTAATCCTTCTGCTCGTCAGTACCGTAGTGTTGCAGCAGCTCACCCGGCCCTAAGGAGTTGGGCACGCCGACGGTGGAGGCGAGCACGGCGCTGGCGCCGCACAGCTTTTGCAGCACGCAGGACTGGGCGTAGGCGGAGAACTCCAGCCCGCCATATTTCTTCTTGATGATCATGGCGAAGAACTTGTTGTCCTTCAGGTATTGCCACACCTCGGGAGAGAGATCGGCACGCTCGTGGGTCACTTCCCAGTCGTTGACCATGCGGCACACTTCTTCAACCGGACCGTCCATGAAGGCCTGCTCTTCGGCAGACAGCGTGCTGACCGGAATGGCGTGCAGCTTCTTCCAGTCCGGGTTGCCGGCAAACAGATCCGCTTCCCACCAGGTCGTCCCCGCTTCGATGGCTTCCTTCTCGGTTCGGGACATCTCCGGCATGATGGACTTGTAGATCTTGAACAGCGGCTTGGTCAGCTGGTTGCGGCGAAACTCCACCAGATTGAGGGGCAGGGCTATCACCGCGAACAGCGCCCACACCAGCAGGGGCACATGGCCATAGAAGGTGCCGGCGACCAGGGCGGCGGCCGTGGCAAGCGTGGCGGTGAACAGGGACGCACGGCGATAGGCCATGGCGCCGATCACCAGGATCACCCCGAGCAGAGTGAGGGTCGTCGTCATTGTTTGCTCCTTGCATGAATTGCCGAGGTTGGGAAATTGGCGTTAACTGATCCAGAGGTCTGACCTGTTGGATGTGGCCCCTGTTGTAATTCATACGCACAAACTTATCAAGCTGTTTACAAGCCTGTTACCTTGGCCCTGTGATCGGCATAACGCGCTGCCCGCCCCATCTTGGCGGGCGGGGGGCGACGATTGGACTGGCTTGTGCGACAATGCCGCCACCCTATGTTGGACGACGAGATTTCAAAAACCATGTACCAAGAACTGATCCGCAACGAGTTGACCGAAGCTGCCAGCGTGCTTCAGGCGTTCCTGGCAGATGAGCAAAATCTGAAAAACATCGAGGCGGCGGCCAAGCTGCTCGCCGACTCCTTCAAGCAGGAAGGCAAGGTACTCTCCTGCGGCAACGGCGGCTCCCACTGCGATGCCATGCACTTTGCCGAGGAGCTGACCGGTCGTTATCGCGAGAACCGCCCAGGCTATGCCGGCATCGCCATCTCCGATCCCAGCCACCTCTCCTGCGTCTCCAACGACTTTGGCTATGACTATGTCTTCTCTCGCTATGTGGAGGCCGTCGGCCGTCGTGGTGACGTGCTGCTCGGCATCTCTACCAGCGGCAACTCCGGCAACATCCTCAAAGCCATCGAGGCGGCCCGTGCCAAAGGGATGAAGGTGATTGCCCTGACCGGCAAGGACGGCGGCAAGATGGCTGGTCTGGCCGATGTGGAGATCCGAGTGCCGCACTTCGGTTATGCCGACCGCATCCAGGAAGTGCACATCAAGGTGATCCACATCCTGATCCAGCTGGTTGAAAAAGAGATGGCCAAGTAATCAACGATCCGGGATTGAGAGGGGGGATGGGTGACCATACCGGCCCTCTCGTCCAGCCGTGACGGTTGATTGACGAAACCAGAGTCAAGACATTCAGGGAGTGGATGGTATATGTGCGAACTGCTCGGCATGAGTGCCAATGTGCCGACCGACATCTGCTTCAGCTTTACCGGGCTGATGCTGCGGGGCGGCAAGACCGGTCCCCACAAGGATGGCTGGGGGATCACCTTCTATGAGGGGCGGGGTTTTCGCACCTTCAAGGATCCCGAACCCAGTGCCCAGTCTCCCATCGCCAAGCTGGTCCAGGCACTGCCCATCAAGAGCCGTGCCGTGGTCAGCCATATCCGGCAGGCGAACCGGGGGTGTGTCTCCCTGGAAAACACCCACCCATTTACCCGAGAACTGTGGGGCCGTTACTGGACCTTTGCCCACAATGGCCAGTTGACCGGTTACAAGAGGCTGCCCACGGGGCGGCACCGCCCGGTAGGCGACACCGACAGCGAGCACGCCTTCTGCTGGCTGCTCGACAGGCTGGAGCACAAGTACCCCAAACGGCCGGCAAATTTCCCCGCCATGTTCCGCTACCTCGCGACCCTGTGTGACGAGCTGCGTGGGCTCGGGGTGTTCAACATGCTGCTGTCGGACGGAGAGTTCGTGATGACCTATTGCAGCAACAACCTTTACTGGTTGACGCGCAGGGCTCCCTTTGGCGAAGCCCGTCTGCTGGATGAGGATGTGGCCATCGACTTTCAGAGTGAAACCACGCCGAACGATGTGGTGACCCTGATCGCCACCCGGCCGCTCACCGGCAACGAGAATTGGGTGAAGATGGTGCCCGGGGAGTTCTGCCTGTTCAGGCTGGGCGAGCTGGAATATGGCAATGCAGCCAACTTGTTGAACCAGAAATAAAAAATACCAGGGTAGATGTCTACCCTGGTTCTTCGCAGCAGCCATACAGGCAAAAAGGGATGAGAGAGGTGTTGCTGAGCCGCATCATTCTCATGGGTCACATTGTTACTTTGGTGTTAATTTTGTGACAACCTTTATCTCTCTCCATTCTGGCTGACATACCGATACCTGATTACCCATGATTAGCAGTCAGTTACCACGAACTATACTGATCTTACGTACAGTTATCGAGGTGCGAGAT
>NZ_JAPDBZ010000078.1:0-18082 GCF_027705505.1 Aeromonas sp. QDB56 | reverse complement strand
CAGCCTTGCCCCCTCAACTCAAATCCAATTTATGAATAATCAGTCAAAAAAGTGCTTATCTGAACAGCATTGCGGCCAGGCCGGGGTGTTTCGTGTGTGCTGTGTGCCATGACGGCGCGGATCACTGCTCCTTGCAGTCGTTGTAGCGGCTCTGCCACTCCCCGGCGTCATCACGCATCTCGACGAACCCCTCCTTGCCCTTGTTCCACCAGACCACCTCGTGATCGTCGGTATAGCGGGCGCCGGAGGCGGAAACCGCCTGGGGCAGGGTGTAATCCTTGCCATCGGGGAGGGAGAGCTTGACGAAGTTCAGGCTCTCGTCCGAGAGGGAGAAGTAGCGAACCTGCACTTTCTGGTTCTGTTCACACAGATAGGTGACGGGATCGCCGCCGGTCACTCCCAGCTTGCCGCTGCCCAGATCGCAGCCGCCGAGCAGGGTGATGGCGCCCGCCCCCAGTAGAAAGAGCTTGGCGTGTTTCATGTTTGATCCTCACAACGGTGTCATATGGCCTTGAGCCTAACAGGATGAGGCACAACTGCAACCTCGTGGCGGGAGCCCTGCGTCGGGATGTGTCCGTCTCCCTCTGGTCCGTGGGGCAGGCAAAAAAACGCCCCGGCAGGCAAGCGGGGCGAAAGGGAGCCATCCAATGGCTGCAGAAAAGGGTCAGTGGCCGAACCGTGTCGCCTCGAAGCGATTGAGCAGCCGGTGGATGAGGTAGCAGGCGAGCAGGGTGACCACGATGGCAAAGAGGATGCTGCTCACCCGATAGAGGGCGCTGAACACCAGGTCGTTGCCCGGGGTCAGGTACTGGCCGAACAGGATGCCGAGGGTGGTGAGGGCACCGAAGCCGACTCCGGAGCCGCTCGCCTCCTTCACATGGGCATAGCTGAACAGCATGGCACCGAGCCAGAGCACCGGGGTCACCAGCAGCAGCAAGCCGGACCAGTCATAGAGCACCAGTTGCCCCAGGATGCCGAAACTCACCCCCAGCAGGGTGCCCATGGCCCGCTTGCGGGCATAGTCCAGGGCGCCGTTCCAGTGCATGGGGAAGAGCAGCAGCAGGGTGGTGGCCTGGGCGGACATGGAGTCGCGCAGATCGAAGATCTGGAACACCAGGAACGAGAGGGTCGCGATGGACGCCCCCAGCAGGGCTTCGTGGCGCATCCGGTGCGGCGCCTTGGGGGAGGGGGCCGGCCTGGGGCGCTCCTCCACATCCGGAATGAGGGCCGTCATCAGATAGGCGATGAGCACCGACAGGACGCTGGCCCAGAGGTTGCTGAAGATGAGGTCGTTCAGATCAATCCCGGGGTAGCTGGCAAAGTGCAGCATGATGCTGAGGCTGAGCACTCCGTTGGCACCGAACAGGAACAGGCTGCCCCGGGACATGGCGGCGAAACGGTAGAGGAAGAGCAAAAAGACCAGGGGGGTCATGAGCCCCGGGTGGCCGCCAAACAGGCCGCCGAGCAGTCCCACTTCCAGACCGCACATGGCGGCGGAGGCGATGAGCTGGCGGGCGGCGTGACCGTTCATCACCGGCACCAGGCCGAGCAGCAGCACCGGGGTGACGGTGAAGAAGACCCCGTTGCTCCAGCCGAAGATCTTGCACAGCACAAACCCCAGGGTACAGCCAAAGGCGATGCGCAGACACTGGCGCAGTTCGTTGGGGGTGAGGGGTCTGTGCCACAGGTTCATGGTCGTCATCTCAATAGATGTAGTGCAGCAGGCTGAGCAGACGGATCTGGCCGCGGGCCAGCAGCCCGGTCAGGGTGTTGTCCGGCAGCAGCTGCACCGTGGCGCGGGCCCCGGCCGGCAGGTGGGCGGGCAGTTGCTCCAGGGTCAGGTGCAGGCGCAGGCGCTGGGCATCGCGCACCCAGCGATCGGACTCGACGGGGTTCGCAAGCTGGCCGTTGGCGTCAAACTGGCCGGCGCTGACCCCGGCATCCAGGCTGGCGACGCGGGCAGGATAGAGGCGACCGGGCTTGCCGTCGAAGGCGACGAGGGCCTGACTGCCGGCGCTGACGTGGCGCAGGCTCTTCTCGCGAAAATCGGCGATCACGTCCACCTGCTCGGAGACCAGGGCCAGCAGGGGGGAGCCCGCATTGGCCACGCTGCCAGGCTTGAGCTGCAGGTTGGTGATGATGCCGTCCTGGCTCGCATGAACCCGGCTGTAGGCGAGGTTGAGCTCGGCCTGGGCGAGGCGGTTGCGGGCCTGGCGCAGCAGCAGGTTGTCTTCCCCTGGCAAGCCGCGGTTGACGCGGGCCTGCTCTACCCGGGCCTGGCTGCCGAGCAGGTTGGCACGGGCGGTGCGGGCGGCGCTGTCGGCGTCATCTTTCTGCTGTTCAGAGACCATGTGACGGCGGTAGAGGGCGTCGATGCGCGCCGCTTCCCGCTGTTTCTGGTCGGCCTGGGTGCGCAGCGAGCTGTACTCCGCTTCGTAGGCGGTCAGGGTCGCGTCCAGCTGGCGGTTCTGCTGCCTGGCCTGATCCAGGGCGAGCCTGGCCTGATCCACGGCGAGCTGGAAGGGTTCCGGGTCGAGGGCGAACAGCAGATCCCCCTGCTTGACGTGCTGGTTGTTGGCGACGGCGACTTCGACCACCTTGCCGCTGACCTGGGGGGCCATCCGGGTGACGACCCGGGTGGCCATGGCCTGGGGGGTCAGGGGCATCTTGATGTCGGCCAGCAGAAAGTAGCCAAACACCAGGACGAAGCAGACGATGGCCCACTTTATCCAGCGCTTGAATTGTTGATCCGGTGTCATCTTATTCTCTCTCTTCATGCTGTGCGGCTATCTTGCCAAGGGCGTTGGCGGAGATGCGGTGCACAATGTCTTCAAACTGGGCCAGCTCCTGCTGGCTGATGCCGGTGAGCAGCTCCCGGCGCACGGCGATGATGCGGCCCTCGATCTGATCGAGCAGCGCCTTGCCCGCCGGGGTCAGGGTGACGATGCGGGCCCGCTTGTCCTGGCTGCAGCAGTGGCGCTCGATCAGCCCCTGCTCCTCGAGCTGACCCAGGGTCCGCATCAGGGAGGGGAGCTCTATCTCCAGGGCCTCGGCCAGGGTCTTCTGGCTGAGGTGGCCGCCGAGGCGGCTGAGTTTCCACAGGGCGGTCCAGCGGGGATGGGTGAGCCCCAGAGGTGCCAGCTCGAGATCGGCCACGGTGCGCCAGAGCCGGTGCAATCGCCCCAGCTGCTCGGCGAGGGAGAGTTCTCGCAACATCTCCAGATCCTTTTTCATGACGGGCACCTCAATTACTTAGCTTGCGAAGCATTATATTTGTTTCGCAGGCTAAGTAAATAGTGTGATGCAGCTCACGTTCAGGTTTTTTGCCCGGGCCGTGGTGTTTAAGTTTTTATATGGCTTTGCGGGCCAGCTAACCGACAACGGCCGGAGGAGGCGTTAGAGTGGCCACCTTTGAGGTGCGCCAGGCTGGCCATTGACCCGGCCGGGGGACACCCTCACCCTGGGCTTCCCCGTCCGCTGCAAGGTTGAACGATGAAACTGCGCCACCAGCTAGTCACCCTCTCGCTTGGCTTGTCACTGCTGCTGATCCTGATCCTGGGCTGTCTGCTCGCCCTCTTCATGCGCCACCTGCTGGAGAACAACCTGAAGGAGAAGGGGAGCGATCTGGCCCGGGTGCTGGCGGCGGACAGCCGGGTGGTCCAGGCCCTGGAGAAGGGGAGCGATCCCGGGCTGCGGGATTATGTGCAGGGGATCTGCAGCCGCACCGATGCCGCCTACATGGTGGTGACCGACGAACATGCCAGGCGCCTGAGCCACCCCTCGCCCGAGCTGGTGGGCCAGACCTTCCGGGGGGAGGACATCTGGCCTGCACTCCAGTCGCGCGAGAGCTACTGTTCCCGGGACGTGGGCACCTTGGGCCCCGCCATCCGCTGCTTCGCTCCCGTGGTGGGGCCCGATGGCCAGGCCATCGGCGCGGTGGCGGTGGGTTATCTGATGCGCACCGTGGAGGGCACCTATCAGGAGCGGATCGCCCTGCTGGTCGGCGCCATCGCAGCGGTGCTGGGGTGCGGCCTGCTGCTGGCGCTCTGGGTGCAGCACCTGCTGCGCCGCACCCTGCTGGATCTGGAACCGGAGACCATTGCCAATCGCTTCGCCCAGCAGGATCTGGTGCTGGAGGGGATCTCGGAGGGGATAGTGGCCCTGGACAACCAGCACAGGATCACCATGCTCAACAGCGCCGCCTTCTATCAGTTGCGACTGCCCGGCACCGGGCGCCACGCCCTGCTGGGCCGCTCCCTGGCGGAGCTGGCCCCCGGCCTCGTGCCCACGTTGCAGCAAGGGGGAGCGGTCAGGTTCACCGTGCAGGGGGATGACTTCGTCGGCCACTGGCAGGAGCTCAGCGGTCGCGAGCCGGGGCGCATGCTCATCTTCAGCCGGCCAGACGGCACCGGCAGCCTGGGCATGCAGGTGACCCACCTGCGCCAGTACGGCGAGATGCTGCGCATCCAGACCCATGAATTCGCCAACAAGCTCAGCAGCCTCTCCGGTCTGCTCCAGCTCGGCCACGTGGATCAGGCGGTAGACCTCATCCAGCAGGAGAACGAAGCCTGCCAGAACATATTGCAGGATCTGCTGCGGGTCATCGAGAACAAGCCGGTGGCCGGGCTCATCCTCGGCAAGTTCAGCCGGGCGCGGGAGCTGGGGGTAGAGCTGGTGCTGGATGCGGGGTCGGCCCTCGGGGAGTATCCGGCCGAGGTGTCGGCGGATCTCATCACCTGCATCGGCAACCTGCTGGACAACGGCATTCGCGCCGCCTGGGGGAACCGCGAGCACGCCGCGCCCAGGGTGCTGCTCTCCCTCGATGATCTGGGGCGGCGGCTGGTGATCGAGGTGGAGGACAGTGGCGAGGGGGTGGACGAGGCGCTGGCGGATCACCTGTTCGACTACGGTGTCAGCCGCCAGACCGGGGATCACGGGGTCGGCCTCTTCCTGGTCAAGAAGACGGTGGCCAGGCGGGGGGGCGTGATAGAATGGCGCCGCACCGCCGAGCAGACGACCCTGTTCGGTATCTATTTGAATAAAAACCAATTGGTGTAAGTCATGAAGCCAATCTTCACGCTGATTATCGAGGATGACGAGCGGATAGGCGCCATGTTGGGGGAGCTGGTCTCCTCCACGGCCGGGTTCTCCCTGATGGGGCGGGCCGGCACCCTGGCCGAGGCGGATCGCCTGATGGCGGGGAGCGAGCCCCGCTTGCTGATGGTCGACATCTCCCTGCCCGATGGCTCGGGCCTGGAGTGGGTGAGCCGGCTGCGCAGCCACAACCGGGAGGTGATGGTGATGATGGTGACCGCCTCCTGCGACGTGGAGACCATACAGCAGGCCCTCAACCTGGGCGTGCAGGACTACGTCATCAAGCCGCTGCGGCTGTTTCGCATCCAGCAGAGCCTGGAGGAGATCCTGGTCCTGCATCGCCGCCTGTGCGAGCCGGGGGAGCTGGCCCAGAGCGACCTGGACCGCCTGATGGGCAAGGCGCGCAACCAGGGTCGGGAGGCGCGGGAGACCCCCAAGGGGATCGACGCCATCACCCTGCGACAGGTGCTGGATCTGCTGGCGGGGGAGCCGGACAACACCTTCTCCACCGACACCGTGGCCCTGCGCCTCTCCCTGAGTCGCACCACGGCCCGCCGCTACCTGGAGTTTCTGGAGTCAGAAGATCGGCTGGACGTGGAGCTCAACTACGGCCAGCGTGGCCGCCCGGAGCGGCGCTACCACTGGCGCCGGGAGTCGTGACCCCGCCGCGGGCACAACGCCGAAGAGGCCGCGCACACCATGCTGCGCAGGCCGCGCAGATAAAAGGGAGCCTTTGAGCTCCCTTTTGTTTTGCCCCGATGCGACCCGGCCCTTCTATCTGGGATCGCCCGAGAAGGGGTGCAGGGCGGTGCGGGCGCGCTCGAACAGGGCGATGAGGTGATCTGCCACGGCTCTCACCCGCCGGGAGTGGGCGAGATCGCTGTGGAGCACCAGCCAGATGGGCTGATCCACTCCGAGCTCCGGCAGCAGGCAGACCAGATCCGTCTGGCGGGCCAGGTAGTGGGGCAGCACCGCGAGCCCGAGGCCGGCTTTGGCGGCGGCGAGTTGGGCCGCCAGGGTGCTGGTCTCCACCCGGCAGGGGCGGCCGCGCAGCATGCGGGTCATCCATCTGGCGGCGGGCAGGTGGCTCTGGGTTTCGTTCCAGCCGATGAAGTCATCCTGATCGAAGCTGGCGGCATCCACCCCGGGGCTGCGGGCATCCAGGTAGGCGCCGGTCCCGTAGAGGCCAAAGCCCAGGGTGCCCAGGCGCCGCAGGGTGAGGTGGCCGGCATCGGGCTTGACCATGCGCACCGCGAGATCGGCATCGCGCCGGTGCAGGTTCACCGTCTGCACCCCGGTGACCAGCTCCACCCTCAGCTCGGGGTGCTGGGCAAAGAGCGTCGGCAGGGAGGGGATGATAAGGGGATTGGCCAGGTTCTCGGCGGTGGCGAGGCGCACGGTGCCGGCCACCTGTCCCTGCAACTGCCCCGCCTCGCCAAAGGCCAGCCCCGCATGTTCCAGCGCTTCGGCTCGCTCAAGCAGGGCCTCCCCGTCGTCGGTCAGGCGATAGCCCTGCTGGTGGCGGCTGAACAGGGGCAGGCCGAGGGCCGCCTCCAGCCTGTCCAGGCGCCGGGAGACGGTGGCCACCCCCATGCGAAGGGCGTGGGCGGCACCGCTCAGGGTGCCGCTGCGGGCGATGGCCAGGAAGATGCGGGCGTCGTCCCAGAGCAGGGGATCGTGCATAGTGTTTCCATAATCGGAAGATAGGTTGCCAGTTACCTCTATATCTCATTCATTTTCGGAAGACCATACTCCCCTGCAACTTGTCAGAGAGAAAATGCGATGCAACGACGAACACTGGGAGCCAACCTGCAGGTCTCTGCCCTGGGGCTGGGCTGCATGGGGATGAGCGAATTCTACGGGCCGCGGGACGATGAGACGTCCTTGCGGGTGCTGTCGGAGGCGGTGGAGCGGGGCATCGACCTGCTCGACACCGCCGACATGTACGGCCCCCACCACAACGAGGCGCTGATCGGGCGTTTTCTCGCGACCCGGCGGGGGCAGGTGAAGGTCGCCACCAAGTTTGGCATCGTGCGCCAGCACGGTGAGTACAGGCGTACCCTCGACAACAGTGCACGCTATGCGCGCCAGAGCTGCGAGGGCTCCCTGCGCCGCCTCGGCATCGAGCAGATCGATCTCTACTATGTGCACCGCCTCGATCCGGCCCATCCCGTCGAGGAGACCATGGCCGGGCTGGCGCAGCTGGTACAGGAGGGCAAGATAGCCCGCATCGGTCTGTGCGAGGTGAGCGAGGCCACCCTGAGGCGCGCCCATGCCGTGCACCCGGTGGCGGCGGTGCAGACCGAATACTCCCTCTGGACGCGGGAGGTGGAGGCGGCGGTGCTGCCCGCCTGCCGGGAGCTGGGGATTGGTCTGGTGGCCTACTCCCCCCTGGGGCGCGGGTTTCTGACCGGGCGTTACCAGCAGGAGGCGGTGTTCGAGGAGGGGGATTTTCGGGCCAGTCTGCCGCGGTTTCAGGGGGAGAACCTCGCCACCAACCGCACCCTGGTGCAGGCGGTCATGGCCCTGGCGCAGCAGAAGGGATGCTCGGCGGCGCAGATAGCCCTGGCCTGGCTGCTGGCGCAATGGGAGGGGATAGTGCCCATCCCCGGCACCCGGCGCCTGACCCACCTGGCGGGTAACCTCGGTGCGCTCTCGGTGCGCCTCTCCCCTGCAGAGCTCGGGGCCCTGGGACAGGCCATCCGGACCCTGCCGGTGGCGGGGGAGCGCTATACCGCCGAGGGGATGAAGGGGGTGAACGCATGAGCGGCTCGCACACGGATCGCCGTGAACGGGCGTTCGCGCTGCTGGCCCGGCTCGATCCCCTGGCGCCCACGCGGGTCGCCGCCAGCCTGGATGCCTTGTCACCCGAGCTTGCCGAGCTGGTGCTGGGGTTTGCCTTTGCCGATGTGCTCGCCCGTCCCGGCATCGATCTCTGCACCCGCGAGATGCTCACGGTGGCGACCCTGATGGGGATGGGTACGGCGCCCGGACAGCTCGAGTTCCATATCCGGGCCGCCCTCAATGTGGGGGTCAGCCGGGAGACCATCATCGAGATCCTGCTCCAGGTCGCCGTCTATGCCGGAGTGCCCGCCTGCATGAATGGCATCAGTGCGGCCCGCAGCGCCTTCGCCGCCCATGACAAGGGGCGGGGGGGCAGTGATTAAGGAGGAGACGCCACCCTGGCGAAAAGGTCAGGTGTGCCCTGACGAGGGCAGCAAGAAGGGAGCCGAGGCTCCCTTCTTTCATGGTGCTGGCCGGCTCAAGCCCCTTCTGGCAGAGGACGGCGTACCCTCGGCTTGAGCTGGGAGAGCATGACCCCGGTCAGGATGAGGCCGCCCCCCAGCAGGTGATAGCCGTGGATGGGCTCCCCCAGGGTGATGACGGCGATGAGGGCCGTGCACAGGGGCATCAGGTTCATGAAGACCGAGGTGCGCTCCGCCCCCAGGGTGGCGAGGCCGCGCATCCAGCAGTAGGCGGCGAAGATGGAGGAGGCGAGGCCGGCGAACAGCACCATGCTCCAGCCCTGGGCGGGAATGGCCAGGGAGTCGGCAGAGAGGGCCACCGGGATGAGCAGCAGCACCGCCAGCAGGATCTGCAGGTAGAGGTTGAGCCAGGGGCCGAACGGCAGTTGCCAGCGGCGGATCAGCAGGCCATAGAGGGCATAGCTGGCCGCCCCCAGCAGCATCATGCCGTCGCCGGGGTTGATGCCGCTGTGCAGCAGTGCCAGGGGATTGCCCTGACCCAGCAGCCAGAGCACCCCGAACAGGGAGAGGCTCATGCCGAGCAGCGCCTGCTTGCCCGGCTTCTGGCCAAAGCAGCAGGCCCCGATGAGCAGGGTGAGCAGGGGCAGCAGGGAGCCGATGACCCCCATGTTGGTGGCCGAGGTGCTGTGGGCGGCGTAGTAGGCGAGGCACTGGTAGAGCACCATGCCGAGCAGGGAGAGCACCAGCAGCTTGCCGAGCCAGGGGCGGATGTCGGCCCGGCGGCGCCAGAGCTGCGGCAGGCAGAAGGGGGAGAGCGCGAGGGCGGCGATCACCCAGCGATAGAAGGAGATGGCAGCGGGATCCAGCACGCCGGCGGCGGCCTTGGAGACCACGGTATTGGCGGCCCAGATCAGGATGGCGAGCAGGGGGAAGAGAAAAGGCATAGGCACTCCTTGGTACGATGGGGAGAGTCTAGCCTTGTCTTGAACGAGGTAAGTAGCGTAAATAAGACATGTCATAACCGCTTTGGGACAATCTGCATGGGCACCCTCACCCTGGCCGAGCAGGATCGCCTGCTGGCCGACCCCAACCCCCTCTACTTTCGCTACAGCCAGATCCAGGGGGGCAACGCCTGCGCCGAGCACGCCCACCCCTGGGGTCAGCTCAGCCTCATCAGCCTGGGGGTCATGGTGGTTGAGGTGGGGGGAGAGCGGCTGGTGGCGCCTCCGGACTACCTCATCTGGGTGCCGGCGGACCTGCCCCACACCGCCTTCAACGAGCAGACCCTGGATTACACCTCCATCTACGTGAGCCACGCCCTGGCCCCACGTCTGCCACGGGAACCCCAGCTGCTGGCCCTCACCCCCTTGCTGCGGGCCCTGCTGGAGGACTTCACCCAGCGCCGGGTCGGGCACATGGAGGATGAGTGGGATGCCCGCCAGGGTGAACTCTTCATCGAGAAGCTGGCCCGCACCCGTTGCCAGCCGAGCTACCTGCCCCAGAGCCGGGATCGCCTGCTGGCCCCCTTGCTGGCGGCATTGCAGGCGGCGCCGGAGGACAACCGCACGCTGGTGGAGTGGGCCAGGGCGCTGCACACCACGGAGCGCACCCTGGCGCGGCGCTGCCAGAAGGAGCTTGGCATGAACCTGGGCCAGTGGCGCACTCGGCTGCGGCTGGTGAAGGCGCTGGACTGGTTGCGGGGCGAGATGCCGGTGCAGGAGATCGCCTGGCGCCTCGGTTACGCCTCCACCTCGGCTTTCATCGCCATGTTCCAGCGCGAACAGGGCTGCGCCCCCCAGCGCTATCGCCAGCAACTGGGCCAACCCGTGGCCTGAACCGCATGAAAAAGGGCGCCCGCAGGCGCCCTTGTGGATCACGGGATGGGCTTAGAAGAAGCCGAGGGGGTTGATGTCGTGGCTCACCAGCAGGTTCTTGGTGTTCTGGTAGTGGTCCAGCATCATCTTGTGGGTCTCGCGACCGATCCCCGACTTCTTGTAGCCGCCAAAGGCCGCATGGGCCGGGTAGGCGTGGTAGCAGTTGACCCAGACCCGGCCGGCCTGGATGCCACGCCCCATGCGCCAGGCCAGGTTGCTGTCCCGGGTCCACAGGCCGGCCCCCAGCCCGTACTGGGTGTCGTTGGCAATGGCCAGGGCATCCGCCTCGTCCTTGAAGGTGGTGACCCCGAGCGCCGGCCCGAAGATCTCCTCCTGGAACACCCGCATCTTGTTCTGGCCTGAGAAGATGGTGGGCTGGATGTAGAAGCCCCCCTCCAGCCCGCTCACCTTGGCCGGGCCGCCGCCCAGCAGCATCTTGGCCCCTTCGCCGCGGCCGATCTCCATGTAGCTCAGGATCTTGTCGAACTGCTCGCGGGACGCCTGGGCCCCCACCTGGGTCGTGGTGTCGAGGGGGTTGCCCTGCACTATGGTGCGGGCGCGGGCCAGCACCTTGTCCATGAAGTCGTCATAGATGCTGGCCTGCACCAGGGCGCGGGAGGGGCAGGTACACACCTCCCCCTGGTTGAAGAAGGTCATCAGCATCCCTTCCACCGCCTTGTCGATGTAGCTGCTCTCGTGCTGCATCACGTCGGCGAAGTAGATGTTGGGGGACTTGCCACCGAGCTCCACGGTGGAGGGGATCAGCTTGTCGGCGGCGCAGCGCAGGATATGGGCGCCCACCTCGGTGGAGCCGGTAAACGCCAGCTTCTGGATCCGGTTGCTGGTGGCGAGCGCCTGGCCTGCCTCGGCGCCGAAGCCGTTGACCACGTTGACCACGCCGGGGGGCAGGATGTCCTTGATGAGATCCATCATCAGCATGATGGTGACCGGGGTCTGCTCGGCGGGCTTGAGCACGCTGCAGCAGCCGGCCGCCAGTACCGGGGCCAGCTTCCAGGCGGCCATCAGCAGGGGGAAGTTCCACGGGATGATCTGGCCGACCACGCCGATGGGCTCCTTGAAGTGGTAGCTGACGGTGTTCTGGTCCAGCTCGGCGGCGGAGCCCTCCTGGGCGCGGATGCAGCCGGCGAAGTAGCGGAAGTGATCCACCACCAGGGGCAGGTCGGCGGCCAGGGTCTCGCGCACCGCCTTGCCGTTCTCCCAGGTCTCGGCGACGGCGAGCACTTCAATGTTCTGTTCGATGCGATCGGCGATGCGCAGCAGCAGGTTGCTGCGCTCGGTGACGCTGGTCTTGCTCCAGCTGGCGAACGCCTTGTGGGCCGCGTCCAGGGCGAGCTCGATGTCGGCGGCGTCGGAGCGGGCCACCTCGCAGAACACCCGGCCATCCACCGGCGAGATGTTCTCGAAATAGCGGCCGGCGCGCGGCGCCACCCAGTCGCCACCGATGAAGTTGTCATAACGGGATTTGAAGCTGACCAGGGCACCTGCCTGACCGGGAGCGGTATAAATCATCTCATCATCCTTATGTGTGTGTGGTCCTGACCGGCCTGGCGGGCAGTCCGGTTGCTTCCTGTCATCGCAAGGGGCGTGCCAGCGGGTGGCGCTCTACATAAAAAGGTTGCAAAAACGTTATCAAACGGGGTGCCAAGGGGTATCTTGGTTAACCAGTGCCCCCCAGGACGGCCCCCAAACTGTGCCGTTTCGGAACATCGGGTGTGACACTGTGCCGTTTGTGAACAGGAGACGTGATGAAGGCGCTCCCCCAAGGCGGCCCTATTCGCGAGTGTGTAGAAGGAGGTGTGATGAGCGAGTTGCCTCAATCCGGTGCCAGCCCAATCCAGCGCTCCTGGGAGCGCTGCCTGCATCAGGGGCTGAGCCGCCAGCAGAGCGCCGAGCTGGACTTGCTGCCCCAGGGGGAGCTGTCGGCTCGCCAGGAGCAGCACAGGACGCTCATCGCCTGCTTCCAGCGCTTCGTGCTGCCGCTCTTTGGCCAGTTGCTGGCGGGGAGACCCTGTCGTCTGCTGTTGTGTGACGGCGAGGGGGCTATCCTCGCGGTGAGCGGAGACGACCGGTTTGCTCGCCATGCCGAGCGCATTTTTTTGCGCAGCGGCGCCCGCTGGGGGGAGGCGAGCAAGGGCACCAACGCCATCGGCACCGCGCTGGCCGAGCAGAGCGAGGTGCAGGTGCTGGGGGCGCAGCACTTCTTCGCCCAGCACAGCTTTCTCAGTTGCAGCGCCTGCCCCCTGCTCGGGCCGGACGGGCAACTGCTCGGCGTGCTCGACATCTCCACCGATGCGGCCCACCACGGCGGCGACATGCTGGGCACCGTGCGCCTCCTGGCCATGACCCTGGAAAACGCCCTGCTGGCCCGCCAGCCGGGCTGGCTGGTGGATCTCGATCCCCAGAGTCTCTGGTCTGCCCGCCTGCTGCTGGGGGAAGGGGGCGAGCTGCTCGGGGCCAACCGGGCCGGTCGGCTCTGGCTCGGCCAGCACCCCTTCGACGGTCAGCAGTTGCTGCGCGAGCGCCGCGGCCTGCGGCTGGTGCCGGAGGCGGGGGAGCGCGCCGCCAGGCTCCCCCTGCCGAGCGCGGTTGAGGAGGGGGGATCGCAGGCGCAGCAGGTGCCGCTCAAGATGCTGGAGCGGGGCATCTCATTGCTCATCGAGGGGGAGACCGGCAGCGGCAAGGAGCACCTGGTGCGCACCCTGCACGCCAGCTCGAGCCGTCGGGAGCGGCCTCTGGTGTGCGTCAACTGCGGCGCCTTGCCGGCGGAGCTGGTGGAGGCCGAGCTGTTCGGCTATGTGGGGGGGGGGCCTTCAGCGGTGCCCGCAGCCAGGGCAGCCAGGGCTATCTGCGCGCCGCCCACGGCGGCATCCTGATGCTGGATGAAATTGGCGAGCTGCCGCTCCAGGCCCAGACCCGGCTGCTGCGGGTGTTGCAGGAGCGCGTCGTCACCCCGGTGGGCAGCCACAGACCCGAGGCGGTGGATTTCTGGCTGGTCAGCGCCAGCCATCGGGATCTGGCGGCCATGGTGGCGGCCGGCACCTTTCGCGAAGATCTCTACTACCGCATCTGCGGCTGGCGCCAGCAACTGGCACCCCTGCGGGCCTGGTCGGTGCCCGAGCGTCAGGGGCTGATCCTGAACCTGCTCGCCCAGATGGACCCGGCGCTACAGCTGAGCCGGGAGGCGGAGCAGCGGTTGCTGGCCCACCCTCTGCCCGGCAACGTACGCCAGCTCAAACAGGCGCTGGAGGTGGCCTGTGTGCTGGCAGAGGGGCAGGGCTGGATTGAACCTGCCCATCTGCATCTGCCCGCCGTGGCGGGGGGAACGAGCTCACCTTTGGGAGGGAGTACCCTGCGCGAACAGAGCCGGCAGCGGGTGCAGCAGACCCTGGCAGAGTGCGGCGGCAACGTGAGCGAGGCGGCGCGCCGTCTTGGCATCAGTCGCACTACCCTCTATCGGGCACTGCGGGAGGAGGGGTGAAGGGTGTCGCGCCATCCAGCGCTTGTGTAGACTGCGAAGGCAAGGACGTTTTTTCGTTATGTTTCCATCGCAGGGAGTGCGCAATGATCCATCTTACGACCGACGAGGCCCCCCGCCTCTCTCCCGGCTGCTGGCCGATGCCGCTTGCGCCCCATGGGGCCCGTGCCGGTTAGTCGGCACCCGTCTGCGCCCGGTGCGGCGCGTGTAATAACCTTGGATCTGGATCAGCGCGGTCCGGCGTTTCAAGGTGTAGGGTAAAAGCCCTTTTTCAGGTGTGATGCCGATGATCCCTTCCTATTCCCGCATGACGACGCTGTTGTTCTGGTGCCTGCTGGCGGCGAGCCTGCTGGCCATGGTGTTATTCGAATTCGGACCCGAGCGGCGGCTCGACATCCTGAGCCAGGCCGGTTTGTCCGTGCGTGCCCAGGATGACAGGGCCCACAAGGGCTCCTCCGTCGCCACCCTGAGTCAGGGGGGCGACAGACCCGCCATCCAGTGCACCCTGCGAAGCCAATATGCCTATCCTTTCTGCGAGCTGGTTCTGACCCTGACCAACCCCGAGCGGGGGCTGGATCTTTCCGGCTTCACCGGGGTGCGGGTGAGGCTGGATGTAGAAGGGCAGGGGGTACAGGCCTGGCGCCTTTATCTGCGCAACTACGATCCCGTCTACTCGACGCGGGAAGACGAGAGTTCCCACAAGTTCAACGAAGTGCTCTTCACCGCTAGGGATTTTGGTCGTGAGCAGGATGTCCCCCTGAATGTCTTTGCCCCCAGCTCCTGGTGGGTGCAGCAGTACGACATTCCGCTGGTCCAGCAGGGGCCGGATCTGCACCATGTCTACGCCATCGAGATCGCCTCCGATGACAAGATGTTGCCGGGGGAGTACCGGTTGCGGCTCGAGCGGCTGGAGTTCTATGGCCGCTGGTGCAAGCCGGGGGACTTCTATCGCTACCTGCTGCTGGGGTGGCTTGTCTACGGCGTGCTGCTCTTCCTGGTCCAGAATCTGATGTTTGGCGATCGGCTGCGCAAGGCCAGGGAGGCGCGCCTCGCGGCTGAAGCCCTGAGTGCGAGCCTGTGCGAGCAGAACCGGCGCACCGAGGAGGAGGCCCGCTACGATCCCCTGACCGGGGCCCTCAACCGGCTCGGCGGCGAAAAGCTGCTCGGGGAGCTCGGCGAGATGCCGCTCTCTTTCATCTATATCGGCATCGATCACTTCAAGGGGGTCAACGACGGTCACGGCCACCCGGTGGGGGACGAGGTGCTCAAGCACATGGTGAGCGAGCTGCTGCGCCATTGCGACAGCCTGTGCCGACTGGTGCGCTGGGGCGGGGAGGAGTTCGTGCTGGTCTGTCTCCATTACGACGAGGGACGGGCCGCCGCCCTGGCGGAGCGGCTGAGAGGGGCGCTGGAGGGGTACAGGCACTGGCCGCTGGGGCTCGGGATCACCGCCTCCTTCGGGGTGGCCGAGCGGCGCAAGGATAGCCTGGAGCAGGCGCTCAAGCGGGCCGACGAGGCGCTCTATCAGGCCAAGCAGAATGGTCGCAACCGGGTGGAGGTGGCGCCCGACTGAACCGGCGCTGGAGCCCATGGCCGGGCGGGGCTATCATGCGCCCCATCATCCATCCGAGGAGAGATGCCATGGCACAACACATTGGCGCCCTGACGCTGCTGGTGGCGGATTACGACGAGGCCATCACCTTCTTCACCCGGGGAATGGGCTTCGAGCTATTGGAAGACACCCCCTCGACGAGCCGGGCAAACCGGGCAAACGCTGGGTGCGGGTCGCTCCCAAGGGGGCTCCCGGTTCCGCACTGCTGCTGGCCCGCGTGGCCAACGAGGAGCAGCGCGCCGCCATCGGTCGCCAGGGGGGCGGTCGGGTCTTCCTGTTCCTCGAGACAGACGACTTCTGGGGCGATTACGAGCGGATGCTGGCCTATGGCGTTCATTTTTGTGAACAGCCGCGCCTCGAACCCTACGGCACCGTGGTGGTGTTCGAGGACATCAGTGGCAATCGCTGGGACCTGCTGCAACTCGCTGCTGCCAACTGAATCTGAAAACGTTTATCATCCCGCCCGTCATAAAGTCATAAAAGTGTCACAGAAAGTTCTAATAATTGGCGCACCCATCTTCACAGAGGAGAGAGAAGGGATATGGCTAAGCGAATTCTGGTGGTCGAGGACGAGGCACCGATCCGCGAAATGCTCTGCTTCGTGCTTGAGCAGAAGGGATATGAAACAGTAGAAGCAGAAGATTACGCCGATGGACTGGCAAAGGTGCGCGAACCCTACCCCGAACTCATCGTGCTGGACTGGATGATGCCAGGTGGCAGTGGTATCCAGTTCCTCAAGCAGCTCAAGCAGGATGAGATGACTCGCCAGATCCCGGTGGTGATGCTGACCGCCCGGGGCGAGGAAGAGGACAAGGTGCGCGGGCTCGAGGCCGGTGCCGACGACTACATCACCAAGCCCTTCTCCCCCAAGGAGCTCACCGCCCGCCTGCACGCCGTGATGCGCCGCGTCTCTCCCACCTCGGTGGACGAGGTGATCGAGGTGCAGGGGCTAAAGCTGGATCCCGTTTCCCACCGGGTCAGTGCCGAGGAGAAGGCCCTCGACATGGGGCCGACCGAATTCAAGCTGCTGCACTTCTTCATGACCCACCCCGAGCGGGTCTACAGCCGCGAACAGTTGCTCAACAACGTCTGGGGTACCAACGTGTATGTCGAGGACAGGACGGTGGACGTGCACATTCGCCGCCTGCGCAAGGCCATCGAAGAGACGGGGCACGACAGATTGATCCAGACGGTGCGCGGGGCCGGCTACCGCTTCTCGACCCGTCTCTAGGTCAGGGCCAGTGCCGCCAGCGCATGCCGGCGGGCATTGGACCCGGCTCTTTGCTGTCTCTAGGAGATCTTAATGTTGCAACCTTACGCCTGGCGGCGACAGTTGTGGCGAATGGCGTTCTTCTACAGCCCCTTCGTCTTGGTAGGTTGGTTAATCGATCATCTCGTTCTTTGCCTGCTGGTGGCCACTGTGGTGCACCTGGTCTGGCACTACCGCTTCCAGAAGCGGCTGTCGGACTGGCTGTGGCACGATCGCAGCCTGGTGCCGCCCCACGGCAGCGGCAGCTGGGAGCACATCTTCAACGGCATCTACAAGTTGCAGCAGCGTCACCGGGCCCGGCGCCGGGAGCTGGCGGGCCTCATCCGCCGTTTTCGGGAAGGGGCGGAGGCGCTGCCCGATGCGGCCGTGGTGTTTCGCACCGACGGCAGCATCCTCTGGTGCAACCGGTTGGCGGAGCAACTGCTCGGCTTTCGCTGGCCCGAGGATGCCGGCCAGCACATCGGCAACCTGATCCGTCACCCCGCCTTCGTCGCCTATCTGGGCAAGGGGCAGTATGACGAGCCGTTCGAGATGCACTCCCCCATCAACGAGGAGAAGTTCCTCGAATTTCGCATCATGCCCTATGCGGAGGACCAGGCCATGCTGGTGGTGCGGGACGTGACCCGGCTGCGCAGCCTGGAGAAGACGCGCAAGCACTTCGTCTCCAACGTCTCTCACGAGCTGCGCACCCCCCTCACCGTGCTCAAGGGGTATCTGGAGATGACCGAGGAGCCGCCGCCCCCCGCCATGTGGGCCAAGGCGCACAAGGTGATGATGGAGCAGACGATCCGCATGGACAATCTGGTCAACCAGCTGCTCACCCTGTCGCGCATCGAGGCGGCGCCTACCGTGGATCTCTCCCATCTGGTGGACATGCCCGCCATGCTGGGGCTGCTGGAGCAGGAAGCACGGGCGCTCTCCGGCGAGCGGGCCCACGAAATCGTCTTCATGGTTCAGCCCAATCTGCTGGTGCGCGGGGATCAGGATCAGCTGCGCAGCGCCGTCTCCAACCTGGTCTACAACGCCATCCACTACACCCCGGCGGGGCGCAAGATCACCGTGGAGTGGCGCAAGCAGGGGAGCATGGCGCTGTTTGCGGTGCAGGATGAGGGGGAGGGGATCCCCCCCGAGCATCTGGCGCGGCTTACCGAGCGGTTCTATCGGGTCGACAAGGCCCGCTCGCGCCACACCGGAGGGTCCGGGCTCGGCCTTGCCATCGTCAAGCATGCCCTGAGTCATCACGATGCCCATCTCGATATCGAGAGCCGGGTCGGTGCGGGCAGCCGCTTCAGCTTTCTCATTCCCGCCCGCATGGTGCTGGTGAAATAATATTTTGTGTCAATGTGTTAGCAACGAGAGAAGGGCTGCATGGCAGCCCTTTTTTCAGGTTCATCGCGGCTTTCCGGGGAAGGCCGCCTTGATTTTCAGAAAAAAGTATTCTGAGTCCCTAAATCCATATGCCATGCGCTTTATCACTTTGATCTTGTTGTTCACCCCTTCCAGCACACTCGTGTGCATCGGGTAGTTTGC
>NZ_JAPDBZ010000077.1:0-18988 GCF_027705505.1 Aeromonas sp. QDB56 | reverse complement strand
ATCTCGCACCTCGATAACTGTACGTAAGATCAGTATAGTTCGTGGTAACTGACTGCTAATCATGGGTAATCAGGTATTCCTTTGCTTACCATCATGGTATTTACAGTGTAAAAGCTAATTGTTAACTCATTCATTTCGCCAAGATTTTTCTATCAAGGCAGGTCAAACAGCAGGGCTTCACTCCCCCTGGAGGCGGTGAGCACCCAGCTCGACTCGTCGCGGCTGAGCAGCCCGTCGCCGGGTCGGGCAGCCAGACCGTTGCCGGTCAGCTCCCCTGAAATCATGTGCAGGTAACCATGACGCCCTTGCAGTGCCCACTCCAGGGTCTCCCCTTCTGCGAGCTGCAGACGCCACACTCTGGCCTGCTGGCGGATCCTGAAGGATCCCGCCTCGCCGTCCGGTGACGCCACCAGCGTCATCCCGGGCTTGTTTTCAATCTTCTTCTGCTGATAACCCGGGGTCGTGCCGTGTTCATTCGGCTCGATCCAGATTTGCAGCAGGGAGAGCGCCTCGGTCTGCGAGGGGTTGTACTCGCTGTGCCGGATGCCGGACCCTGCGCTCATCAGCTGGAAATCCCCCGCCGGGATCTGCTCGGCGTGGCCGAGGCTGTCCTTGTGCTCTATGGTGCCTTGCAGCACGCAGGTGAGGATTTCCATGTTGGCGTGAGGGTGGGTCGCGAAACCGCCACCCGGCGCCACCCGATCCTGATTGATGACCCGCAGGGCAGAGTGTCCCATCCATTCCGGGTCATAGTAGTGACCGAAGGAGAAGCTGTGACGGGCATCCAGCCAGCCAAAGTTGGCCTTGCCCCGTGCTTCTGCGGCTCTCAATTTCATCATGGTGTGCTCCTCACTGACCAAGTTGGTTCATTAACGCTGGCGACCGTCACCCAGACCGAAGGGGATGCGGTAGCTGCTGCTTTCGTTGCCCAGGCTCACCGTCAGCTTGCCCTGGGTACGGCTCGGGATGGCGACCTGCTGGGTGCCCATCAGGTTAGCGTGGACGGAAGCCAGCAGATCACCGGACTCGTCGCGCACCTCCAGCATGGGGTTGGCCTTGCCGTCCATCGCGGCGGTGGCGCTCCAGTTGACGAACAGCACGCCCGGGGCGGCATTGAAGTCAGCGGGAACGGAAGCCTGGGCGGCACCTGCGGTCATCAGGCCTGCAACGGCCAGCATCTTGATTACGTTTTTCATGTTCATTCACTCTCTTGGGTTTTATGTCATTGCCAAGGCCCCTTGGGCCCGAATCAATGCATCCATGCAAGAGATCATTCAAATACTATGTTGTTCTTTTGCTGACATCAGACATCGTGTTTGGGGATGTCTCAGCCCGGAACTACCTTTTATTTGGCTGCCAGGCGTTCCTGCCTAAGCGTTGATTGAATATTAAAGTGACTTCCCCTAAGTTGTTAGCGAGATAATCTGGTAAACACATTCAAAAAAATTGAAGGTTGGATATGGCCAAGGAATCGAACAAGGAGCGGGCGCTGACCCTGGAGGCGATCCGGGTGCTGGACGCCATCGACCGTCGTGGCAGCTTCGCGGCGGCGGCCGACGAGCTGGGCAAGGTGCCTTCGGCGCTGAGCTACACGGTACAAAAGCTGGAAGACGAACTGGACGCCATGCTGTTCGACCGCAGCGGCCACAGGACCAAGTTCACCCCGGCGGGCCGCATGCTGCTGGAGCGGGGCCGGGTGCTGCTGGAGGCGGCCGAGCACCTGGTGGGGGAGACCCGGGCCCTCTCCCGTGGCTGGGAGACCGACATCACCATCGCCGTCGATGCCTTGATGCCGGTACAGGCTCTCTACCCCCTGGTGGATCGGCTGGCCGAACAGACCGATACCCGGCTGAGGTTTCGCGCCGAGGTGCTGGCGGGCAGTTGGGAGTGCCTGGAAGATGGCCGCGCCGACCTGCTCATCTCCTCTCTCAATGCCGATATCGCCATGACCGGCATCAAGCACCAGGTGCTCAGGGAGGAGGTGATGCTCTACGTCGCCCACCCCGATCACCCCCTGCATCAGGAACCCGAGCCCCTGGCGGACGAGACCCTGCGCCGCTATCGCGCCATCGCGGTGGCCGACACGGCACTGCGCAAGCCGGTGCTCACCTACCGCCTGCTCGACAAGCAGCCGCGCCTGACCGTCAGCACCATGGGGGAGAAGCGGGACGCCCTGCTGGCGGGGCTCGGCATCGGCACCATGCCGCAACGCTGGATTGAAGAGGACATCAAGGCGGGCAGACTCAAGATGATCAGTCCCGAATATCGCCACCAGATCCAGGTCGTGCTGGCCTGGCGGCGAGACACCATGGGCAAGGCCAAGAGCTGGCTGGTGCGGGAGATCCCCAAGCTGTTTGCCGGTCAGGGGGAATAAAGGACTGCCTTCCGGGGTCGGTGGCGCAGGAAGTATCAAAACTGCGCCCCATTCTTGACGACGGGCTCAGATTCGGAGAAAAGAAAAAAAGCGGACCTCTTGCGAGTTCCGCTCAATGCCAGGAAAGAATAAAACCTTGCGGTTAAAAAAACCCTTAAATTGGAAGCAAACAATCGTTTTCTCAACCAGGAAGGTATTGAATCCGATTCGTGTTGAATTATGTGCGATGTAATATGCATCACCAGCAAAATGTTGAAAGGTTGAAGGATATGCACCACCGAGTGTCATTTTCTGCCACCTTGCACAACAACTGGTCAGGCCATTTCCGCCATTATCACCGGGTTACCCTCCTCTGGTTTTTCTAGGTGTCAAAATTTGAGCCCAATACAGACAAACCACTCAATTCCTGACACGACTAAAAATGCAGATAAAGGAATAGTTGCATGACCTACAGCCAGACACTGGCCAATCACATCCTCGACACCCTGAAGAAAACCCTGACCGACAAGGGGATCCGCTATCAGACCCTGGCAGAAGCCATGGGGGTTTCCATCGCCACCGTGAAGCGCATGATGAACAAGCCCTCCCTGCCGTTCGACACTCTGCTGGAGATCTGCCATCTGGTGGGACTCTCCTTCGAAGAGCTGCTGGACCGGACCCAGGATGCCCAGAGCCGCCGGGCCGTCTTCACCCAGGAGCAGGACGAGGCGTTTCACAAGGAGCCGGGGCTCTATGCCTTTCTCGCCAACATCTTCTGGCGCGACAAGACCCTTATCGATCTCAAGCGGGAGTACGGCCTGACCGATGCCTCCTGCTACCTCTATCTGCGCAAGCTGGAGAAACTCGGCATCCTGCAGCTTGGCATCGACAACAGCTACCACTTCCTCATCAGCGAGCGCATCAGCTTCGAGCAGCACAGCCGTTTCGCCCGCCAGCAGGCGCGCCAGGCCATGTCGGTGCTGGGGGACTATCTGGTGGAGAACATGCACAGGCCCAACAACTACATGGCGCTGTGCCAGCTCCATCTGGGGGAGAGCGAGGCCATGGCGCTGATCGATCGCATGAAGGAGTACTGGCATCAGGAGCTCAAGCTCAACCGCCCCGCCATCGGCCAGCGGGAGGGCAGCAAGACCTACACCATGTCGCTGCAACTGGCGGACTGCGGCTACCAGAGCTTCGACGATCTGATCCCCAACATCGACAACTGATCCCGGTGGATCCTGCGGGATCCGCCATGTCAGCGCCAGAACGCCGCTACTCTGCCAGTTGCACCTGCCGCGCGCCCATGGCGAGCGGTTGCAGTGCCCGGGTATCCAGGCAGATGCGGATGGCGTCCGGTCGCCAGTGCTCGATGTCGCAATCCACCAGCTTCCCCTCCTCGTCATGATTGACCCGCACCAAGCGCAGCACGGCGCTCCCCTGGGCCAGGTTGAGGGCGCGGGCTATCTCTCCCCGGGCCGCCGAGGGGGTGATCTCGAGGCTCGCCCAGCCCTGGCCTATGCCATAGCGCTGCTGGTAAAGCTCGGTGAGGGAGCTGGCCAGAGGAGCGCTGGCGATGTCGGGGAAACGGCTCGCCAGCAGGTGATGGCTGACGTGGAGCACGGGGCGACCGTCGATCAGCCGCTGGCGGCGGATCTCGTAGAGCGGCGTAAAGGGTTCCAGACCCATCCAGCGGCACAACTCGCTGCTGGCAAGCTGGTTGCCATGGGCCAGCACCCGGGTCTCGGCGGTGCGCTGCTGCTCACCAATCCACTGGTGAAAGTGGGTGTGGATGGCGGGATCGTAGGTGAGGCGAGGCGGCGCCACGAACCAGCCGCGCCGCTCGGCCCGGTAGATGAGGCCGTCCGCCTCGAGGCTGGAGAGTGCCTCCTTGATGGTGATGCGGGTGGTGGCGAATCGCTCGCTCAGGGCCCGTTCGGCGGGCAGCTGCTGCCCCGCCGCCAGGTGTCCGCTGCCGATATAGCGGCGCAGGGTCCGGCAAATCTGTTCGCACTTGGAGGGTATGCGGCCATCGGCCATCCCCTGTTCACTCAATCGCTCTGTCACTGTCACATCCCTGTCGGTCATTCGGGTTTGCACACCACTGGAGTAGACCAGAGGTTGTCGACCCCGAGTTGTAACCGCCCCTGATGACAGCGCCATGACAGGGCGATTGTCACGAAACTGCCATCAAAGCGCCCCGCCACCGTCATATTTCCCCTCTAGCATCCCTCTCGAACCTTAACTGACCTAGTCCAGAGGGATGGGATGATGAAAAGCGTGATCGCAAGTGCACTGGCCCTGATGGCCATCAGTCAACCGCTGTTTGCCGCCGAGAACATCGCGGATCTCGAAAAAGCCGCCCGCGGTGAGGGCCAGCTCCAGAGCGTCGGCATGCCGGACAGCTGGGCCAACTGGAAGGATACCTGGCAGCAGCTCGGCAGCATCTACGGCATCAAGCATCAGGATACCGACATGAGCTCCGCCCAGGAGATCGCCAAGTTCGCCGCCGAGAAGGCCAACGCCACCGCCGACATCGGCGACGTGGGCGGCGCCTTCGGCCCGGTGGCGGTCAAGCAGGGGGTCACCCAGCCCTACAAGCCCTCCACCTGGGCCGACATTCCCAACTGGGCCAAGGATGCGGACGGCCACTGGATGCTGGCCTATACCGGCACCATCGCCTTCCTGATCAACAAGGATCTGGTCAAGGCCGCCCCCACCAGCTGGCAATCCCTGCTGGGTGGCGACTACAAGGTGACCCTGGGTGACGTGGGCGTCGCCTCCCAGGCCAACAACGGCGTGCTGGCGGCGGCCTATGCCACCGGCGGCAGCGAGAAGAATCTGAAACCCGCCCTGGATCTGTTCGGCAAGCTGGCCAAGCAGGGCCGTCTGTCGCTGAACGACCCGACCATCGCCAACATCGAGAAAGGCGAAGTGGAAGTGGGGGTGCTGTGGGACTTCAACGCCCTCAACTACCGCGACCAGATCGACCCCAAGAAGTTTGATGTGGTGATCCCGAGCGACGGCTCCGTCATCGCCGGCTACACCACCATCATCAACAAGTGGGCCAAGAACCCCAACGCCGCCAAGCTGGCGCGGGAATACATCCTCTCCGATGCAGGTCAAATTAACCTGGCCCGTGGCTACGCCCGCCCCATTCGCAGCAACGTGACCCTGCCGGATGACGTCAAGGCCAAGCTGCTGCCGGCCGAGCAGTATGCCAACGCCAAGCCGGTGCAGGATCACGCCGCCTGGGAGCTGAGCTCCAAGGCCCTGCCGCGCCAGTGGCAGGAAACCGTCATGATCAACATGCAGTAAGGAGCGGCCAGTGCAACACAAGGTGATAGTGGTACTTGTGGATGGCCTGGCAGCAGAGGTAGCCCATTGCATGGGCTACCTCTGTGGCATGGTGGAGGCAGAGCGCGGCCTGCATACGACCCTGAGTGCCGCCCTGCCCTCCCTCTCCCGCCCTCTCTACGAGTGCATCCTGACCGGCGTGCCGCCGGTGGCGAGCGGCATCACCCACAACGGGGTGACGCGCCTGAGCCAACACGACTCCATCTTCCATCTGGCCCGGGCCGCGGGCAAACGCACCGCAGCGGCGGCCTACCACTGGGTGAGCGAGCTCTACAACCAGAGCCCCTGGCTGGCGGCCCGCGATCGCTTCACTCACGATGAGCAACTGCCCATCCAGCACGGCTGCTTCTACTGGGATGACGGCTACCCCGACAGCCATCTGCTGATGGACGGCGAGTGGCTGCGCAGCCAGTACAACCCCGATTTTCTGCTGATCCACCCCATGGGGGTGGACGATGCGGGCCACCAGTTTGGCCTCGATTCCCGCCAGTACCGCAATCAGGCTCGCCGCATGGACAGTCTGCTGGCCGAGCTGCTGCCCCAGTGGTTGGCAGAGGGGTATCAGGTGGTGATCACCTCGGATCACGGCATGAACAACGATCTCAGCCATGGCGGCACCCTGGCCGAGGAGCGCACCGTGCCGCTCTGGCTGTTTGGCGACGCCTTCGTCGAACGCTGGCCGGATGGGGTAGTGATCGCCCAGACCCAGCTCTGCGCCCTGATGGCCGACCTGCTGGGTGTGCCCCACGACAAGCCGGTGGCTCCCCCGCTGCTCAAGGCGGCCTTTATGCGCGAGGTGCACTGATGATGCCTGCCACCACCGAGATCCTCGCGGATCAACAGGTGAAGACACGCCGGGTGCGACGCCACTGGCTGCCAGCCCTGGTGCTGCTGCCCTTTGTCCTCTTGATGATCCTGTTCCAGCTCGCCCCCATGGGGTGGGTGCTGGTGGGCAGCGTCCAGACCCCCGATGGCTGGGGTCTCGACCACTACCGGGAGATTTTGAGCTCCCCCTTCTATCTGCAATCCTTCGGCAACTCGTTGCGCATCGCCGGCATCGCCAGCCTGGCGGGGCTCGCCATCGGCACCCTAGGGGCCGCGGCCCTGCGCCACAGCGGAGAGCGGGTCAAGCGGGTGCTGCTGGCCTTCGTCACCATGACGGGCAACTTCAGCGGCGTGCCGCTGGCGTTCGCCTTCATCATCGTGCTCGGCATCAATGGCGCGGTGACCCTGCTGCTCAAATCCTGGGGCCTCATCGACGGCTTCAACCTCTACTCGGGCAGCGGTCTTATCCTGATTTACACCTACTTCCAGATCCCCCTCGCCCTGCTGCTGCTCTACCCGGCGTTCGACGCCCTGCAGGATGAGTGGCCGCAGGCCGCCGTCCTGCTGGGTGCGAGCAGGGGGCAGTATGTGTGGCACGTGGCGCTGCCGGTGCTGACGCCCGCCTTGCTCGGCACCCTGATCATCCTGTTTGCCAACGCGGTGGGAGCCTATGCCTCCGCCTACGCCCTCACCACCGGCAACTTCAACCTGGTGACCATCAGGGTGGCCAGTCTGGTCTCCGGCGACATCTTCCTCGAGCCGAATCTCGCGGCGGCGCTGGCGGTGATCCTGATGGTACTGCTGGGGGTGGTGACAGCCGCCAACCAGTGGCTGCTGAAAAAGAGCTATGTGAACAAGGGGCAATCCCATGCATGATTTGACGCCGCGCTGGCCCAGATGGGTGCTGGGGGCGCTGGTCGCCACCCTGCTGCTACCGCTGCTGGCTACCTTTCTCTACTCCATCTCCACCCGCTGGGGGGCGACCCTGCTGCCGGACGGCTTTACCCTCGACTGGTATCTCAAACTCTGGGGCGACCCGCGCTTTCTGGCGGCCTTTGGCCGCAGCCTCCTGGTCTGTTTCGCCACCCTGCTGCTTGGGACCCTGGTGCTGGTGCCCACCGTGCTGGTGGTGGCCTACTACTTCCCCAGGCTGGATCCCTGGATGAACCTCTTGATCCTGCTCCCCTTCGCGGTGCCGCCCGTGGTCTCCTCGGTGGGGCTGCTGCAGATCTACGCTGACGGCGTGCTGCCGATTATCGGCACGCCGTGGATCCTGATCGGGACCTGGTTCACCGTGGTGCTCCCCTTCATGTACCGGGCGCTGGCCAACAGCCTGCAAGGGGTGCCGCTGAAAGATCTGATGGATGCCGCTCATCTGCTGGGGGCGAGCAGTGCCCGCGCCTTCCTGCTGGTGGTGCTCCCCTGCCTGCGCAAGGGGCTGCTGGCGGCACTGTTTCTCTCCCTCTCCTTCCTGCTCGGCGAGTTCGTGTTTGCCAACATGCTGGTGGGCACCCGTTACGAGACCCTGCAGGTCTACCTCTACAACATGTGTGCCACCTCGGGCCACTTCACCAGCGCCCTGGTGATGAGCTACTTCCTGCTGACCCTGCTGCTCACCTGGGCAGCCAACAGATTTCATCGGTGAATCAACATGTTCCATCTAGAAGTGAATCAACTGCACAAATCCTACGGTGACACCAAGGTGTTCGAGGGGATTGAATTCGGCATCCGCAAGGGGGAGCTGGTGACCCTGCTCGGCCCCTCCGGCTGCGGCAAATCCACCCTGCTGCGGGCCCTGGCCGGGCTCACCCCGGTGGATGGTGGTCAGGTGCGGGTGGCCGGTGAGGACATTACCTGGCAGCCACCTCAGAAGCGGGGCATCGGCATGGTGTTCCAGAGCTATGCGCTCTTCCCCAACATGACGGTGTGGGACAACGTCGCCTTCGGCCTCAAGATGAAACCCCAGCCGTGGCGGGATCTCGCCGCCAGCGTGCAGGAGGCGCTAGAGCTGGTGGAGCTGACCGGCTTCGAGCGCCGCTATCCGGCCGAGCTCTCCGGCGGCCAGCGCCAGCGAGTGGCGCTGGCCCGGGCTCTGGTGGTGCAGCCGCGGATCCTGCTGCTGGATGAGCCGCTCTCGGCGCTGGATGCCCGCATCCGCCGCAGCCTGCGCCAGCAGATCCGCGAGATCCAGCAGCGCCTCGAGCTCACCACCATCTTCGTGACCCACGATCAGGAGGAGGCGCTGACCCTGTCGGATCGGATCTTCCTGATGAACAAGGGGTCCATCGTCCAGAGCGGCACACCGGAGAAGATCTACACCCGCCCCGCCAGCGAGTTCGTGGCGGGCTTTATCGGCAACTACAACCTGCTGGGTGGCGAGCAGGCCAAATCCCTGTTCGGCCCGCGCTTTCGCGGCAAGCTGGCGCTGCGGCCGGAGTCCATCACCCTGCTGCCCGCCGGGGCGGTCAGCCACGAGCCCAGCCTGCCCGGCATCGTTCGCCAGCAGCAGCTGCTCGGCAACGTCATCCGCTATCAGGTGGAGTGCGAGGCAGGGCTGTTGACGGTGGATTGCCTCAACCGCCGTGCCGGCGATCTGCTGCCGGTGGGCAGCGCCGTGACCCTGGTGGTGGCCCGGGATCAACTCTGTGAGGTAGCATAACGCCATGAATCCCATTCATTTTTCAGCCAGTACTCCGATGCTGGCAGCCAACCCGAGGAGCAGCCATGGCCCTGGCACTGTTTGATCTGGACGAGACCCTTATTGCCGGGGATTCCGCCAGCCTCTGGCTGGAGTACATGGTGGCCCAGGAGCTGGCCCCGGCGGGCATGGTGGCCGAGGAGCAGGCCATGATGTCCCTCTACCACCAGGGCAAGATGGACATGCACCAGTACATGGCCTTCACCCTGCAACCGCTGGCAGGCAGGACGCGCCAGTGGCTCGACTCCCTCTGCACCCGCTTTGCCGAACAGGTGCTGCGGGAGCGCCTCTACCCCGAGGGGCTGGCCCGCATCGAGTGGCACCACCAGCGTGGAGACGAGCTGGTGCTCATCTCCGCCTCCGGCGAGCATCTGGTGGCCCCCATGGCGCAGATGCTGGGGATGGATCACTGCGTGGCCATCCTGCTCGACGAGGAAGCCGGCATGCTGACCGGCCAGACCCGCGGCACCCTGAGTTTTCGCGAGGGCAAGGTGGCCCGCATCAACCAGCTCTTTGCCGGAAAGGAACACCTCTGGCAGGAGAGCTTCGGCTACAGCGATTCCCACAACGATCTGCCCATGCTGCAGGCGGTGAGCCATCCCCATGCGGTCAATCCGGCCCCCGCCCTGCGCCAGTGCGCCGAGGAGCTGGGCTGGCCCCTCTGGACCTGGTAGTTGCACCCTTGATCCGCGCAATGAAGAAGAGGCCCTCAGGCCTCTTCTTTGCTCAACATGCCATCCCCTGATGGCGAGTCGTCCCGGGGAGCCAGGGGATCCACCATGTAGATGCGATTCTTGCCGTCACCCTTGGCGCGATAGACCTCGGCATCGACCATGGTCAGCAGGCTCCTGGCCCCAAGCCCGGGGGCACTCGCCACCAGGCCGCCGCTGAAGGTGATCCCAAGACCGGGTTCACGCCAGTGCAGGGAGGCCACCCCAATCCTGTACTGCTCCAGCAGCATCTGGCAGAAGTGGATATCGGGATTGGCAAACAGCACCACCAGCTCTTCCCCGCCATAGCGGCATACCCAGCCATGATCCCCCAGCAGCTTGGCGCCAAAGCTGGCCACCCGCTTGAGCACCACGTCCCCGGTCTGGTGGCCATAGGTGTCATTGATCCGCTTGAAACCGTCCAGATCGATCATGGCCAGGCAGAAGCTCTCCTGATCGAGCAGCAGCCGATTCAACCGCTCGTCGAAGAAGCGCCGGTTGTAAAGGCCGGTCAGCTTGTCGAGGTTCGCCTGCTGGCGCACCTCGTGATAATCCTTGCTCACCTCCGCCAGCTCGGCATAGACGTGCCTGAGCTCGCGCATCCCCCCCTGGTGCACCTCGTCAGGCTGGGTCCGGCTGGCCCGGATCACGGTGGAGATCTCGTCCAGCATCCGCCTGAAATAACGGGACCAGATCAGTGCCAGCACCATGTAGAGCACGCTGGCCAGCACGATGATCCCGAGCACGTTGAGGGAGGCGCTCGCCACCACCGCCTGGATGCTGGAGGCGGGCAACACGCTGATCAGCACCCAGTTGTGGTCCGGCAGGCGGCTGTAGGCTACGAACTGGCGAGACGCCTGATCCAGGAAGATGCCGTCCTCCCCGCTGAAGCGGGAGAGCCAGGTCGGGTGGGTCATGGGCTTGAGCAGTTGTGAGGGATCGGGGTGGGCCAGCACCTTGCCCGACTGGTTGACGATCATCTGGTAGCCGCTGTTCCACTGCCGGTTCAGCTGGGCGGAGAAGGGGGCCAGGATGGCATCCACCGCGAAGACCCCCCGCACCTTGCCCTCCTTGTCGGTGATGGCCCGCGCCAGGGCGATCACCAGAGTGCCGTTGGTGTAGTCGTAGTAGGGTTCGGTCCAGACCATCTTGCCCACATGCTGGCTGGCCAGCTGATACCAGGGGCGCACCCTGGGGTCGAAGTCCGCATCCGCCTGCCATTCGGGGTAGATCAGCATCTGGCGCTCGGCGGTGCCCACATAGATGTAGATGAGATCCGCCATCACCCCCTTGTAGAGACGCCACTCCCTGAGATAGGAGTCGGTGTTGCGCAGACGGGGGCCGCTGATGTCCTCCACCTTGACCTGGTCGTAGATGAGGGAGAACTGACGCTCCATCTCGTTCAGGTAGGGTTCGATGAAGATGTGGCGCAACTGGTGATTGGTGGCGAGCAGGCGCTGTTGCAGCTCTCGCTGCAGGCTGCGCTCCATGTGCAAGTAGTAGATGGCGCCCAGCATCAGGACGGGAATGAAGAGCAGAAGCAGGCCCAGGCGCATCCGTACCACCAGGGACCAGGTCTTTTTGGAGACTGCTCGCTTATCCAACCCTGACTCCATGCTATCCCCTGACATCGTGTAGTGTCAGAATATCAGCCCCACCTGATGGCGTCCAAAGGGAAGCGCATCATGTGGCCAACGAGAAGGAACTGGCCTGGATGTTGAAACCGGAACTGCTGACTGCCCTCCATTACTGCGCCGTGATCACCCTGACCGGTGCCATCACCTCGGAGTATTTCCTGTTCCGACGCGGCATGTCCATCGAGCAGGTGCGCAAGCTGCTGCTGGCTGACAGCCTGGCCGCCCTGGCCCTGCTGCTCATCTTCATCACGGGCGTGCTGCTGGTGGTCGCCCATCCCCAGCCACCGGCCATCCTGCTTGCCAATCCGGGTTACCGCACCAAGCTGCTGATGTTCTTCGCCATGGCCATCAGCTTTGGCTACCCCAGCCGGCTGTTCCACCACTGGCGCCGATCCTTGCGCCAGGGACGGGCTCCCCTTGTCTCCACCCAACAGCAGTTCTGGGTGATCTGGATCCTTAGGGGCAACCTGCTGCTGCTCGCCCTGCTGCCCCTGCTCGCCAAGCTGGCCAGCCGCTGATCCTGCCCTCGCCCGGCAACAAATGGCTGACGACAAACGCCCCTTCTCGCAGGTATCGTAATGGCGGGGCCCGAGTGCCGCCGAGACTCTTTCTCAGGGATGATTCCGTATGCGTTCAAACATGATGTTATTGATGGCCGCCGCCATCTGGGGGCTGGGCTTCGTCGCCCAGCGCCTGGGAATGGATCACATGGGGCCCTTCACCTTCAACGGCCTGCGTTTCCTGCTAGGCGCCCTCTCCCTGCTGCCGCTCTTGTGGTGGCTCAAGTCACGCCAGCCGCCCCAGCCTGCCGGTGATCACCGCCTGCTGCTGACCGGGGGCCTCATCGCCGGCACCGTGCTCTTCTCCGCCGCCTCCCTGCAACAGGTGGGGCTGCTCTACACCACGGCCGCCAAGGCGGGCTTCATCACCGGCCTCTACATCATCCTAGTCCCCGTCATCGGCCTGGCCCTGCGCCACAAGACCGGGGCCAACACCTGGGTAGGCGCTCTCATCGCCATGGCCGGGCTCTACTACCTCAGCGTCACCGAGGAGTTCACCATCGGCTACGGCGATCTGCTGCAAGTGATCGGGGCCCTGTTCTGGGCCGTGCATCTGCTGGTGCTGGATCACTACTCGAACCGGGTCGCCCCCATTCGTCTTGCCGGGGTGCAGTTCGTGGTGTGCGGTCTGCTCAGCCTGGCCACTGCCTTCGTCATCGAGACCCCGACGGCGAGTGGTGCCGTCGCGGGCTGGCAGGCGCTGCTCTATGCAGGTCTGGTCTCGGTCGGCATCGGCTATACCCTGCAGGTGGTGGGGCAGCGCGGTGCCCATCCGGCCCATGCCGCCATCATCCTCAGCCTGGAGACGGTGTTCGCCGCCATCGGCGGTGTCCTGCTGCTGGGGGAACATCTGGACGAACGGGCCGTGGTCGGCTGCGCCCTGATGCTGGCGGGGATGCTCATCTCCCAGATCCGCCTGCGCTGGTGGTGGAAGTCCCGTCGGGACAAGGTGCCCAGCCAGCCCTGATATCGGCGGTGGTCATGGACCCCAAATAAAACGAGGCGCCCTTGGGCGCCTCGTTTTATTGCCGCCTGCCTAGCGCACGCTGGAGCAGAAGCTCACGTCATCGCGCAGGGGGTCATTGCTCACGCTGTGATAGAGCTCGAAGCAGGGGCCGTCCCCAAAGGCGAGCCCGGCCGCGACGATATCGCCGATGTGCTCCTGCCAGCGCTCCCCGTACTGGCTGCGATCCGTGATGAGGTAGCGGGACTGGGCGTAGCGTCCGGCGGGGATGTGCTGAATTTCCACCTCCCCCGCCCCCAGGGTGCCCACCGGCACGTTGATGCCGATGTCGGTGCGGCACTGGGCCGGCGGCGTCACCTCGGGGTTATCGTGGTAGATGAAGATCCACTCTCCCCCTTCCAGGCCACGGGGCGCGGCCCACTGGTGAAGGCGATGGCAGACGGCGTCATACCCTTCGCCATAGGGGCCGGTCACGCGGATATAGGCCAGGGTGCGGGCGTCCATCTCGACGGTGTTCATGGTGTTGCTCCTTGCTGATGAGTGGCCTTCAGCATAAGGGAGTGCCCCTTGCCATGCGTGTCCTTCCTTGCGATCCAGGTGTCCATTCTTGCCCTTGTCGCGGCGAAACGCCCCTGGGGTGCAACCATAGTGACGGCGAAACGCCTTGGCGAAAGCCTGGGAGCTGCCAAGTCCCGCCCCCAGAGCGATGGCGGTGACGCTGGCATCGGTGTAGCAGAGCTGCCAGGCCGCCCGCTGCATCCGCAGGCGGCGGCACATCTCGCCGGGGGCCTCCCCCACCACGGCGGTGAACACCCGGTGGAAATGGTAGAGGGAGAGGCAGGCGCGACTCGCCAGCGCCTCGATGGAGAGATCCGGATCCTGCTCCAGTGCCCGCAGCACCGGCGTCAGGCGCTCGCGATAGTCGATCATCGGCGCACCCTGGCCATGTAGAGGGCATCCACCAGCACCCCATGACGCAGGCCGTAATCCCGGGCTACGCCCTCCTCCACGAAGCCCGCCTTGCGATAGAGGGCCAGGGCCGCCTGGTTGTCGGCCCAGACCGTCAGCTCCACCCGCGTCAAGCCGAGCCAGTTGTCCGCCAGATCCAGCGCAGCCTGCATCAGGGCGGTGCCCACCCCGCGCCCGGCCCAGTCATCGTGCACCGCCATGCCGATGCTCGCCACGTGGCGGCGACGGGGGGCCGGCTCCACCATCAGGACCAGCGCGCCCGCCACCTCCCCCTCCCACTCCGCCAGCAGGCTGTAGATGCCATCCCGCGGGGTCAGCTTCTGCTCCCACTGCTGCAGGGAGGGGAAGGGAAGTTGCAGGGTGCCCGCCTGGGCATGGGGCATGGCGTGAAGATCCCGCAGGGCGGCGGCATCTTCCGGCCCGGCGCGGCGAATGGTGATGGACATGAGACCTCCTGATTGGCTGAATCCCATCTTGCCGCAAGGCTGGCGTCTGTTTCCACCCCCATCAGCGAAACCAATCAAAGGGTTAGGCACACTCCATTGGAGCCGCTCCCCCACTTCCCCTAGTCTGGCGACTCATCACAAGGAGACCCGCCATGACCGACAAGACCCTGCGCAGCGCCAACGGCGCCCCCGTCGTCGACAACAACAACAGCCTCACCGCCGGCCCCCGCAGCCCCGTCCTGATGCAAGACATCTGGTTGATGGAGAAACTCGCCCACTTCGACCGCGAGCGCATTCCCGAGCGGGTGGTGCACGCCAAGGGCTCGGGCGCCTACGGCACCTTCACCGTGACTCACGACATCAGCGCCTTCAGCAAGGCCGACCTGTTCAACGCCGTCGGCAAGCAGACCCCGGTGTTCCTGCGCTTCTCCACCGTGGCCGGCGAGAAGGGGGCCGCCGACGCCGAGCGGGACGTGCGCGGCTTCGCCCTCAAGTTCTACACCGAGCAGGGCAACTGGGATCTGGTGGGCAACAACACCCCGGTGTTCTTCATTCGCGATCCCCTGAAATTCCCCGACTTCATCCACACCCAGAAGCGGGATCCCCGCACCAACCTGCGCAGCGCCACCGCCGCCTGGGACTTCTGGTCACGCCACCCGGAATCCCTGCATCAGGTCACCATACTGTTCAGTGATCGCGGCATTCCCAGGAGCCTGCGGGAGATGAACGGCTACGGCAGCCACACCTTCAGCTTCATCAACTCGGCCAACGAGCGCTTCTGGGTCAAGTTCCACTTCAAGACCGAGCAGGGCCACAGCTTCTACACCGATGAAGAGGCGGCCACCGCCGTCGGTCAGGACAGAGAGACCAGCCAGGCGGATCTGTTCAATGCCATCGAGCGGGGGGACTTCCCGCGCTGGAAGGTCTATGTCCAGGTGATGCCAGAGGCCGAGGCCCAGACCTACTCGATCCACCCGTTCGATCTCACCAAGGTGTGGCCCCACAAGGACTACCCGCTCATCCCGGTGGGCGTGCTGGAGCTCAACCAGAACCCGGACAATTACTTCGCCCACGTGGAGCAGGCCGCCTTCACCCCGGCCAACGTGGTGCCCGGCATCGGCTTCTCGCCGGATCGCATGTTGCAGGGGCGGCTCTTCTCCTACGGTGACACCCAGCGCTATCGCCTCGGCGTCAACCACGGCCTGCTGCCGGTCAACGCCCCGCGCTGCCCGTTCCACCACGGCGCCCACCGCGACGGCGCCATGCGGGCCGACAGCAATGGCGGCGCCAGCCCCAACTACCAGCCGAACCGCTTCGGCACCCAGCAGCCGAGCGAGCAGCACGAACCGGCCCTGAGTCTGGAAGGGGCTGCCCTGCACTACGATTTTCGTGACTACGACAGCGACTACTACAGCCAGCCGGGAGCTCTCTTCCGCCTGATGGACGAGGGACAGCGCGCCCGCCTCGCCGCCAACCTGGCCCGCTCCCTCATCAATGTGGAGGATGACGCCATCGTCGCGGCCCAGCTCAGGCACTTCGAGCAGGCCGACCCCGAGTACGCCAAACGGGTCGAGCTGGCCCTGGCCGCCCTGCAACGCTGAGTCGCAGGCAGCCAACCTCTGCCAAAGCAAAACGGGGGCCTGATGGCCCCCGTTCTCGCACGACGGTCTTTGCTGAATGAAGGGGTTGTACCGCCAGCTTACGACGGCAACGACGTTGTGCACTGGCAGAGCGGCACCATTGTCCACCTGTGGTAATAAACCTGCCTGCGGTAATGCACGTTTAGTCACCAATAAAAACGGAGCCCGAGGCTCCGATTTTAATGCGGTATCAATCCCGGACGCCGCGCCCTCGCGCGCTTCCCTCCCTTGCTAACAAGGGTTTGTACCGCCAGCTCACGGCGGCAACGACGTTGAGCACTGGCAGCGCGGCATCATTATCCACCTGTGGTAATAAACCTGTCTGTGGTAATGCACGTTTAGTCACCAATAAAAACGGAGCCCGAGGCTCCGTTTTTCAATGCGGTATCCATCCCGGACGCAACGCCCTCGCGCGCTTCCCGTCCCCTTGCCAACAAGGGTTTGTACCGCCAGCTCACGGCGGCAACGACGTTGTGCACTGACAGAGCGGCACCATTGTCCACCTGTGGTAATAAACCTGCCTGCGATAATGCTCTTTTAGTCACCAATAAAAACGGAGCCCGAGGCTCCGTTGTTCAATGCGGTATCAATCCCGGACGGAACGCGCTTCGCGCTCTTCCCGCTCCCTTGCCAACAAGCGTTTGTACCACCAGCTACTGCGACGACGTTGTGCATTGGAAGAGCGACGAGCCATTGCTTAGATCCCAGTCAAGAGAAGAAAGAGCCGCATTATGCGATAGAGATCACGCCCGTGTCTGTAGCTGGATCAAGAAAAGGCTCACTGGCCCACCCGGATCGTCCGCTGGTTGCCCTCCGGTTCACCACTCTGTGACGGCGTCGTCACCTCTCGCCAGATCAGGGGACCATTGGTCTCCATCGCCTGTTACGGCGCGCACTCCAGCCAGAGCTCCCCCTGCTGGATGCGGGCCCCCTGGGAGTATTTCTGATCCTGATACCAGCACACCCGCTCGGGCAGCGAACCAAGGGGCAGCACCAGCTCGGTGCCCACCGAGTGGCTGAGGGTGTTGGACGCCGGGGCGGCCAACGCGGGGAAGAGCCAGCCAAGGGCCAGCAGACAACCTGCACAACGGATCATGGGAATTCCTGTCACGGGGGTGTGAAAGTGTAAAGCGACCAGCAGAGCCCTCGACTTGACCAATAAATGTCGGCTCATCTGGCATTCCGGAAGCAATATGATAGCCTGCCTGCGCCCGCAAAGGCCTGTCAGGGTTCTGCCGTGGGCCCCCACCGGCATCGCCGGGGTGCGGTAATAAATAACCCTTAATAATCAGGTAATTAACTGGATATGTTGTCAATGCGTATCATGCCGTTGCTCAAGGCTGCCTGCCTGAGCCTGATGTTGTCCGCCTGTGTCGCCCCCCTGCTGATGATGAGCCCCACCAGCCAGCTGATGTGGGCCCTGCTCAAGCCGCTGGTCGGTTTCGATCCGAACGAGGCCAACCTGTTCGAGCAGCCGCTGATCAAGGACAGAATGACCGCCATGCTGGGGCCCAACTACGAGAGCACCATGCAGCTGCTCAAGACCGCCGACGAGCTGCAACAGGAGGGGCCGCTCTTTTACGTGGTCTCCCGCTACGCCCCGGTGCCGGACGTGGCCAAGCAGGCCGGCATGGTCTGGAACGCCGACACCAACCAGCTCGCCGTCATGGTGCAAAAAGGTGACGGGGCGACCCAGGTCTTCGGGGAAAACCTGACGGCCGCCACCCCGACCTGGCCCAGCGCCATGCAGGGCTGGCAGTCCCAGGCCACCCCGGCCGCCACGGCCCTGACCGGTGCCGGTCAGGGGCTCACGGGCGCTGGCAGTTCTCTGCTGGGCACCATGTTGGGGGGACTGCAACAGAGCGCCAGCAAGGCCCTGTCCGACTCCACCAGACAGGTGATCGGCAGTGCCGCAACCACGGCGCAGCAACAAGCGACCAAGGCGGCGAGCGACTCGGCCAAACAGGCCGCCAGCAGCGCAGCCACCATCAGTGCCGCCACCACAGCGCAGCAGCAAGCCACCAAGGCGGTGAGTGACACCGCCAAGCAGGCCGTCAGCAGCGCCGCCGCCATCAGTGCCGCGACCACAGCGCAGCAGCAAGCCACCAAGGCGGTGAGTGACACCGCCAAGCAGGCTGCCAGCAGTGCCGCCACCACGGCGCAGCGGCAAGCCGCCAAGGCAGCGAGCGACAGCGCCAAGCAGGCCGTCAGCAGTGCAGCAACCATCAGTACCGCCACCACCGCACAGCAGCAAGCGGCCAAGGCGGTGAGCGACAGCGCCAAGCAGGCCGCCAGCAGTGCCGCCGCCATCAGTGCCGCAACCACGGCGCAGCAGCAAGCCGAAAAGGCGGTGAGCGACACCGCCAAACAGGCCGCCAGCAGCGCAGCGACCATCAGTGCTGCAACCACAGCGCAGCAACAAACCGCCAAGGCAGTGAGCGACAGCGCCAAGCAGGCCGCCAGCAGTGCCGCAACCACGGCGAAGCAACAAGCCGCCAGCAGCGCAGCGACCATCAGTGCCGCGACCAGTGCACAGCTGCAAGCGGCCAAGGCGGTGCAGCAACAGGGCGAGAAGCGGGAAGCGACCTCCGGCACCCTGAGCGATCAGGCCAGGGCGGATGCCGAAGCGGAGCTGGAAAAACTGCTTAACTGACTTTTTTAAGCGTCATGCCACCATAAAAACAGGTTCATCGCGGCTTTCCGGGGAAGGCCGCCTTGATTTTCAGAAAAAAGTATTCTGAGTCCCTAAATCCATACCTGATTACCCATGATTAGCAGTCAGTTACCACGAACTATACTGATCTTACGTACAGTTATCGAGGTGCGAGA
>NZ_JAPDBZ010000076.1:0-19385 GCF_027705505.1 Aeromonas sp. QDB56 | reverse complement strand
AACGCTGAACCCAGCGGTAAATCGTGGAGTGATCGACATTCACTCCGCGTTCAGCCAGCATCTCCTGCAGCTCACGGTAACTGATGCCGTATTTGCAGTACCAGCGTACGGCCCACAGAATGATGTCACGCTGAAAATGCCGGCCTTTGAATGGGTTCATGTGCAGCTCCATCAGCAAAAGGGGATGATAAGTTTATCACCACCGACTATTTGCAACAGTGCCCATCGGCGTAGTAGTGGATGTGGTCGATGACAAAGCCGGTGCGGGTCAGCGTGCGCCGGAGGATCGGCAGAAAATCGACCAGGAACGAAGTAGCGCGTGTGACGACGGCCGGTACGCCGACACGCGCCACGGCCTCGGCCCAGCGCGCGGCCGGCGGTTGGAGCAGGCCGTTGTGCACCGAACCGTGGTAGGTGCCGACCGCCAATGTGAGCCAGCGCTCTAGCTCGCGCAGCGTCAGGGCGGCCTTGTTTTCGGAATCGTAGTCGCCGCGCTGGTCAGGGTTGGAGAAGGTCGTTCCCGGCAGTTCGTCGTGAATCATCTGCATCGCCGTGCCGATGATCCGTTCCACGATGCCGCCATAGTGCGGCTGTCCCAGCGGGCGATAGTCCAGCCGGATGCCATGCTGCTCGCAACCCCGGCGCAGGGCCTCGCTCTTGAACTCGGCCGCGTTGTCTAGGTAGAGCAGCAAGGGCTTGCCGCTCATCTGCCAATCCATTTCCACGTTCAGTCCTTCCAGCCAAGGGCGCTTGTCGCAGGCGACATGCACGAGGCACAGGCCAACCGAAACGGCAGACGGCGCTTCCAGCGTGACGACCATGCCGAGCACGCAGCGGGTGAACACGTCGATGGCGAGGGTCAGGTACGGGCGGCCAATAGGTTGCCGGTCGCGGTCATCGACCACGATCAGGTCGATGACCGTATGGTCTATCTGCACCTGCTCCAGCGGCGCGGTCACGGCAGGAGGCTCGCCGCCCACACCTTGTAGGTCACGAGCGGCATCCTGGCCTTCCCGCCGGCGGATGACCTTGCGCGGGTCAAGGCTAGCGATCCGTAAGGCCACGGTATTGCGCGCCGGCACTCGCAGTTTTTGAGCCTTGCACACCTGAGTGACTTCGCGGTGAAAGGCCGCTAGGCTGCGCTTCTGCTTGGTCAGGAACCGCTTTTGCAGTAGCTCGTGGATGACGCGCTCGACCGGTTCCGGCAAGCGCCCCTTACCTTTACCTCCACCGGACTGGCCGGGCACCAGATCCGTCACGAGGCCGCTGCCTTGCCGGGCACGCCGGATCAGAACGTATACCTGGCGCCGAGACAAGCCCAGCGCCTGAGCCGCCATATCGGCCGCTTCGTGCCCGACCGTCTCCGACTGCGCCAACGGACTGATGATCTCCGCACGACGGCGCGCACGCTCCCAAGCCTCATCAGGCAGAGTGGCCACGCCTTGTTCTGGAATCCGTGGGGTGTCCGTCGCCATGCTCACCTCGCTTTGGTGCACACGAGTATTGAGCATAGTCGAGATTGGTGCAGATCACTTCTGATATTGAACTGTCAGGAGCTGGCTGCACAACAGCCATTACGCCCAATCAACTGGTGCAGTCGTCTTCTGAAAATGACACGCAGCGTGGCCATTCCTGACATCCAGTTAGGGTATGCCTTAAATTGACGCTCCGACATGAGTTGTGTATTAGATATAACTTATTGTAGTATTTGTAACATTAATCATCTTTTTGACGAAGGAGCCCGTGCTTGAGCTTTCTTGCCCTATTCGTCAGCCTGCCCACCAAGGCATCGACCGGCCGCATGCGCGTCTGGCGTTCTGTCAAAGCGCAGGGCTGCGCAACGCTGCGCGACGGGGTCTATCTGCTGCCCGACTCGGCGGACAGTGCGGCGACGCTGGGCGAAGTTGTGGGAGGAAAATAAAGTGTCATCCTAACTACAGGACCCTGCAACGTAGCAATTCCTGCAAAAATCCATTTAAAACAATGACTTATTTCAATTCTGCCATCTGCAAGCGTTTTGTGGGGATGGAGGCCGGAATCATTAAAGTATCATCCTAATTTTCGCTCAACCTTGGAAAATGCTGAGAATCGTAAAAATAAAGTTTCATCCTTTCCGCTACTAGTTCAAGGCTTTCTTCCGGCCGCCGGCAACAACGCTGCTTGGCTGAGGCGATCCACTTGCGCTACCGCTCACTGATCAGATCGAACTTGAACTCGACGAGCAGCCAACCATCAGGCCGAGCGTGATCGCCAAAAAAAACGGATCATGCGAAATCCTTCGTTGAGTTTGGCGCGGGTTTTAGCAAATCAGCTGGCCCGCGATCCGGTTGAGAGTGATCCGAAGCGGTCCTTGACGACCGGCACAAATCGGCCGATTCTGTTGAAAAAGTAGCTTTAGCGGCAGCCTGCCGATCAGGTGTGCCTGCTGTCGAAGTGGCTGCAAGCCACTTCAAGTTGCCTTCCGGCGTTTCACTGAGCGTCCTTGCTCAGGTTTAAGGGTTAATTTGAGGGTTTCTGCTCGTAGCAGGCATACCTATCCCGTCAGCGGTGGCCCTTGAGGCAAAAGCTTGGCCATGCGGCGCAGGTTCTGCACCATCGCAGCCAAGGTGAATTCGTCAGTGGCACCCGTTAGGCCACGCAGTCGTAAACGGTCGAGTTTCATGATCCGTTTGAGGTGGGCGAAAAGCATCTCCACCTTCTTTCGTTCGCAGCGAGAGACGAGGTACTCCGGTGTCTTGGCGATGCGTCGAGCCACGTCGCGGGCAGCCTCATGGATGCTGCGGACGATCTTCCGATTCGGCGTGTTGGGGCAGCATTTCGCTTTCAACGGGCAGGTGGCGCAGTCGGTTTGGCTGGAGCGGTAAATGACGGTTTTGGCCTTAGTTACCCGCGACCTTTGCTGGGTGAAGGCGCGCCATTCACTGCGTAGCGGTTTGCCGGCTGGGCAGCGATATTCATTGGCGTCCTGACTCCAGTGAAAGTCGTTACTGGAGAGGCTGTCGTCCTTGCGCTCGGTCTTGTCCCACACCGGCACATGCGGTTCGATGTCCTTTTCTTCGACCATCCAGGCCAGCATCGGGGCGGTGCCATAAGCGGTATCGCCGATAAGGCGTTCCGGTGTGAGATCGAACTGCGCCTCGACACGCTCGACCATCGTCCTAGTCGAATCGACTTCGGCGGTACGGTGCGCCGGGGTAGCTTCCACGTCCATGATCACACCGTGCTCAGTGTCGATCAGGTAATTCGTGGAGTAGGCAAAAAAGGCCGGGCCACCTGGCGCTGCTGTCCAACGGGACTGAGGATCAGTGAGCGAAATTTTCTTGGGAAGAGCCTCAGCCAGCGCCTCTTCATCAAGGGCTTCGAGGTACTCGCGCACTGCGCGGCTGCTGAGCTTTGGATCGTTCCAATCGACCTCATCTCCCGCCACCCCACGTTGCCGGCTGGCATCCGCCTTAATGATGCTGGCGTCGACGGCGAAACCTTCACCCTTGACTAGGCCGGCTGCCATGCAGCGCCGCAGCACCTCATTGAATAACCAGCGGAATAGATCGCTGTCACGAAAACGCCCATGGCGATTCTTCGAGAAGGTCGAGTGATTGGGGACTTCGTCTTCCAGACCCAACCGGCAGAACCAGCGATAGGCCAGGTTCAGGTGCACCTCTTCGCACAATCGCCGCTCGGAACGAATGCCATAGCAAGTAGCCGACGACCAGCATGCGCACCATCAACTCCGGGTCAATCGAGGGACGCCCGATGGGGCTATAGAAATCTGCCAGGTAGGCACGTAGATCACTGAGATCCAAGCACTGGTCGATGCTGCGCAGGAGATGTTGGGCCGGGACGTGATCTTCCAGATTGAACGAGTAGAACAGGCGCTGCTGTCCTCCCGGTAACTGTCCCATCATGCTGTTCGCCCCCACGCTCGCTGACAAAGCAATTTTGCCAACGGCATGGGGAGGCCGCTACTTTTTCAACAGAATCGGCCGCACACAGCCATTCGGCTCAACAGAACCCTGCCTTTACCCCACCAAACTCCGGAAACTCGCCCGGTAGTCCGTCGGCTTGAGATGCACATGTTGGCTGAGGTCGCCGGGTAGCGTGAACAGGCGCGGACCGTCCCGAAACTGGAACACGCGATACAGATGGAATTGATCGCCCGCCTCCTTGGAGAATTCGAGTTCGTTGTGGCTGACCAAGAAAGACGAGCCTACCCCGCCATTGGTGGTTTTCACCTCGATGAAGCGCTCATGGGCGTCCTCTTCGAACGACAGGATGTCGAACCCCGCACCGTCTCCCTGGGTGTCGGACACCCAATCCAGCCGCTGAAAAAGCTCTGGGTGGCCGAGCTCGGTCAGGCGTTGCTGTTCGTAGCCAATCACCCACTGCTCCCCTGCCCGGCCCAGCTTGCGGTTGGCTTCATCGCGAGCGGCATAATCGAACTTTCGCGGTAGGCGTTGCCGTAGAGATGCCGGGGTACGCACAAGCACTTCACGGGCGGGTGGTTCTACCAAAGCCGCTCGGTAGGTTTTGTCACCCGGAAGTTTTACCTCCTCCAGGGCATCGACAAGAGCGCCGACCGTCTGCTGATGTTCCAGAACGTAGGCGTGTACGGATTTACGCAGCAGCAGTTGGCTGTTGCCGCGTGGCTTGTAGCCGTTGATATAGGGCAGGCCCAGGGCATCGAGTACGGCGCTAATGTTCTGGTGCTTGAGCTCGACTGAAGACTTGCTGCGACCGTTCAGCAGTTGGCGCAGTGCCTGGTTGTGCTCGGACTTGTTGTACGGCTCCCCAGCCGCCTCGGCACGCAGCATGTCGAAATAGTCTTCGACCGTGGCCAGGACCTCTTCTTCGGACCAGTCTTCGCCGATGCGAATGATGCGAAACCCGAGCCGCGTCAGCGCCGGAACGACGGTCGCCTCGCCACCGGAGAAGCTGTCAGCAGTGAGCGGGCCCTGCTCGGGAAATTGCTTGCCGAAGGCCACACCGGCGATGGCCTTGGAATCGCAATCGGTGCCGGTCTTCGGATCACGTACCAGGAAGTCGCGGGACTTGCCGTAGCCGTGGCGCGCCAGGAATTTCGTGCGGCCCAGTTGCACGAACTCATCGATGGCAGCCTGCACGGCGGCGGGGCTTCGAAGCTGGGAGAGTTGAGACACAGGGTCCTTCCTTACTGTCATGGTGTGCCGGGAACCGCCGAGCCACGAGATTATGAGTAGCCCCTGAACAGAAACGTCACGATAAAAGCCGTGAACGCCACCAGGCCCATTAAATCCCTTGCGTATTTGCAGCCCGTGCTGTCCAAACCTGTACCAGGTCCGATCAACACGCTCCAACCATTGAGGTACGAAAACACCGCCTGACCGAACAAAAAATGCGTGATAGCCGCCGCAGCCATGACGCCGGAATCGTCAGACAGGCTGTAGCTGTTGACCATTGCCCTGTACGCCTGCATCTGAAATGGCTATTGCCCTGATGGGAGCCGGCTTTTCAGCCACCGACACCAGCGATGCCGTCAATATTCTTTACCCGATAACCATGACCGTACAAGCTAACAAGGCCTGGCAAGCCAGCGGACTTAAAAAGTCTTTTTTTCTACCATCCCACAAAAAAGTTCGTGGTGGAGAAAAGATAAGCTATGCAAGGCTTTAGGAGACGTGGTTTTTCAGGATGACGAAGAACGATTCGGCGCTAGGTGCAACATAGGTGCATCGCACGAGCGCTAGGAACGGCGAAAAAAGGCGGACGTGGCGAAATCGGTAGACGCAGCAGACTTTAAAATTGGAGTGCCCGCGGGGAAATCCGCGGAGTAGAACCGCTCAAAGTCGGGGAACGCTAACGGGCAATACCCTAAGCCAATCCCGAGCCAAGCCCCTTCGGGGGAAGGTGTAGAGACTGGACGGGCGGCGCCTAAAGCCTTCGGGCAATGGCGAAGGGACAGTCCAGACCACGAACGTCATCAGACGGCGGCGAAAGTCGAGGTGGTACGAAAATCTGCTTCTCTGTGAGAGTACGGGTTCGAGTCCCGTCGTCCGCACCACAAAGCCAAACATCCCTGCGATGATCGACCTCTGGGCGTTTGGTCGTGAGCCCGCCACCCTCGCGCTACGCTTTGCGCAGGCGTCGAAGGCGATCAGGTGCGCCCATCGATTCCGTCGAGCACCATCGCTGCGAGTTCATCGCTGGTGTGTGCACCACTATCGAGAACACGGGTTGTGCATGGAAGCCGTTCCCTTGCGGCCAAGCATCGGGCGACATTCGCTAATCGCCACTCTCGAATCTCCGCATTTCGATTCGGGTCAGGATGCATGGTCTGGTTCGCGATCCGGTGACGCAATAGGTCCTCGTTGAGCGTCAGAAAGATGTGCAGCAGCTGATCGTCGATCCGCCTTACCCCGTCGAGTATCTCAGTCAGATAGTCCGGGTGCACGAGCGTCATTGGGATGATGATGTCCTGCGAGTAATTCCTTCGAATCTCCCTGACCGCCGCGATCGTAAGTCCCCTCCACAAGGGGAGATCCTGATAGTCTCCGCTCGCTGGCATGGGGACCGTTTCTTTCACCACGAACCCGATTTCCTCGGGGTCAAAGATCAGCGATTTGGAACGCCGATCGCGCAGCCGCTTAGCGAGCGTCGTCTTTCCGGCGCCGAAAGGTCCGTTGATCCAGATTATCATTGTCGACGGCCTCTAACCTGAAGGCTCGCAAGAGCGCTCGACGGCCTCGTGCGGAGGCACGATCGGAGTGGTTCCGAAATGCTTCTCAAGATAGGTGACGCCGAACGTCACGATGTCCTGCGCGTCGAACAGGTAGCACTGAGCAAAGCCCACGACACCTTCTCGATGGCGACCGAGCTTCACGTAAGCATTTGCTATAGTTTCAACCGCATCCGGCTTTCCTTCGATAGCAAAGCAATCGAGAATGCCGTTTGAATCGTAATCCGATGCCGTTTTCCAGGCGACTTCACCGTCTCTTCCAAGCATCGGCATCTCATACGTCACCCACCGTTTGTTGGGGATATCGGCAACCGCCTCGGCGTAGTGCAATGCGGTAACGGAGTTTAGCGGCGCACCCAACAGCAGGGCCTTCCCGCCAAGGCGAACGAACCGCTCGACGGGCGATCCTTCCCCCAAGGCGTGACCGAGTTCGTGAGGCTCCGTCAGCGTTTCAGCCAGCGGACCAACCGCGACCATCGATGCATCGGGGTGCGCGCTGCGCCGCGCGCCGGGGGCTTGAACCAGAAATTGATTCAGCAGGCCGAACCCACGGTAAGTCCCGGCTGTTGCGGGATCGAACGGCAGCCAGGTACGGCGGGCTTCGTCATCCAGCCGAGCGCCATTCAGAGTCTCCTCGTAGGGTGATCGGTCCCACGACGCGTATCCCATCACAGTGCCAGTCGGCCCAACCGCGGAGCGTAACGCGGCAACGACCGTCTCCGCTCCTCCTTCGACCGGACCAATCGCTTTAAGTGAGGCATGCACCATCAAGAGGTCACCGGTTTGGACTCCGAGTTTTTGAAGCGCCTCCGTTATTGCCTTCCGCGTATGCATCGCGATATCTCCTCTAAACTGCAAAACACTATACGGGGTTTGGGGAGCAATGGAACCAAAAACCAACGTAAGCCCTACCAACGCTTTTCGGTGTCTTCTTCCCAGGCGCCCATCTCGACAAAACAGTTGCGCATGTCGGCCTCCTGGCTGATCTCGGTCAGCAGGTCATGCACGCTCTTGTCCAGCTCATCGTCGCTCCGATACGGAATGGTCAACTCATAGTGGCCGGCATCCAGCCGCTTCATGCCATAGGGCTCCAGGCAGTAGCGCTCAATGTTCTCCGTGGCCCGCTTCCGGCCGCGCACGAACTTGCTGTTATTCACCACCGCGAGGCGCAGGGTGACGGTGGCCACCCGCTCGGCGGCGGGCGGCTCTGCCGGCGACGCGGCCGAAGGCTGCTGGTCGCGTGACCTGGCGCTCTTCTGGTACGCGCCGATCTCGACACCACGGTGGCGCAGGTAGCTGTACAGCGTGCTCTTGGAGATGTGCAGCTTCTCGCCGATCGCGCTGACGCTCAGGCGACCTTCGCGGTAGAGGGTTTCGGCCGCCATGGGGTCGTTTGCGGGAGAGGGCGAAATCCTACGCTAAGGCTTTGGCCAACGATATTCTCCGGTAAGATTGATGTGTTCCCAGGGGATAGGAGAAGTCGCTTGATATCTAGTATGACGTCTGTCGCACCTGCTTGATCGCGGCCGCGATAGCTAGATCGCGTTGCTCCTCTTCTCCATCCGCGTTCCAAGCTGCGGAAAGGCACCCATAAGCGTACGCCTGGTCGAGCAGGCGACGCGGATCGACGTCCAGCGCACGAGAGAATGCGTCCGCCATCTGTGCAATGCGTCTAGGATCGAGACAAAGGTCGTCTCTGTCAGCCGGATCGTAGAACATATTGGCGGCGCCAAAGCCCACTTCACCGACCAGACCGACGGGATCTATCACCAGCCAGCCGCGACTGGAGAACATGATGTTTTCATGATGCAGATCGCCATGTAGCCCACGCAGTTCCGAGGCATTGCTCATCATTTGATCGGCTATAATCGCCGCGTGGACGTAGTCAGTTTGACAACCTGCGTTTTGATCATCGCGCGCCCGCTGAAACAAAGCTGCAAAGCGATCCCGGATCGGGAGAAGGGCAGAAGGCAGGGGTTCCTCAGATGCGGCATACAGCTTCGCCATTAGTTCCGCTGCAATTTCGGTCGCCTGGTAGTCGCCGTGCTCGGCAACGATGTGAGAGAGCATTCGCTCCCCGGCATATTCGAGCAACATCAGATTGTTCTCACGACCGAGCAACCGGACTGCTCCCCTCCCATTGCGCCATACCAGATAGTCGGCCCCGCGCAGTTCATCAGCAATGTCTTCTATAGGTTTCAATCCCTTGACGATTGCAGGAGTCCCGTCTGGCAATGAAACTTTCCAAACGAGGCTGGAAAAGGTGTCCGCAATGAGAACAGGTTGCGAAACGTGCCAATGAGCAGGAAAAACAGGCGGCATGAACATCAACCCCAAGTCAGAGGGTCCAATCGCAGATAGAAGGCAAGGCGTTCGCGGTCGGGGGCTTCGATCCCCAATACATTGAATAGGACAGCGAAGGCGCGCTCTGCTTCATCTGGCGCTGCCCAGTTCTCTTCGGCGTTAGCAATCATGAGTGCCAAATCGGCATAGCGATCTGCTGTTCCGAGCCGCCCAAGGTCGATCAGACCCGTGCATTGAAGAGTTTTAGGGTCCACCATGAAGTTCGGCATGCAGGGATCACCATGGCAAACAACCATATCGGTGCGCTCTTGGTCGAGCCGCACCGGTAGCTCTCGTTCGACACGAGCCAAAAGATCGAGCTGCGGCGTACTCTTGTCCTCGTCCGGTAAGAAGTCGGGATTGACGGCATTGCGGGACACCACATCAACGGCGCGTCCGAACATTCGCGACAGCCTGCGCTCAAACGGACATTGATCAACCGATAGGCTGTGAACAGCGCCAAGTTGCTGCCCCATTGACGGCCACGCTTTGAGCAAATCCGCTCCAGACAGATCAGCCGCCGGTACTCCCGGAATTGCCGTTATCACCAAGCATGCACCCTCCTGTTCCTCCTGCCAGTTGATCACCTCGGGGCAAGCCACACCTCGACCTTTGAGCCAAATGAGGCGGTCACGCTCTCCAGCGAGCTCACCGCGGCGGGAAGCAGGTGCGATTTTCGCGAAGGCATGCCCGTCACCACGTCGAAAAACAAAATCACCAGATTCTCCGCCTCTGACAGGCAACCAGTCAGAATGCGATTCACCAAAAAAAATATTAGTTCGATTCAATGGAGGTTCCTTCAGTTTTCTGATGAAGCGCGGAGGTGGCTCAACCTGCGAAAAGAAACGAGTTGCTACGTAAGTCCGAGAACATGCTTTCCATGGTCTCTGAGCTCGCCTTTGGGACCGACATATCGGTAGAGAGTGACGCGCTCGATGCCGAGTTCCTTGCAGAGATCGGAAACTGAAGTATCGCGCTGGGCCATGGCGGCTTGCGCGAGACGCACCTGAGCTTTGGTGAGCGCGAATTTTCGTCCGCCCTTGCGACCGCGCGCTCTCGCGGAGGCGAGACCCGCCATGGTGCGCTCTCGGATCAGATCCCGCTCGAACTCGGCCAAGGTGGCGAAGATTCCGAACACCATGCGACCGGACGCAGTCGTGGTGTCGATCTGAGCGCCCTTTCCAGTCAGAACCCGCAGGCCGATCTTGCGGTCTGACAGCTCCTTCACCGTGTTGACCAGATGGGCAAGCGATCGTCCGAGGCGATCGAGCTTCCAGACCACCAGCACATCGCCGTCACGCAATGACTTGAGGCAGGCAGTCAAGCCAGGGCGATCATCACGACCGCCGGAAGCAAGATCATCATAGATATTGTCCCGTTCGACACCTGCGGCGCGCAAGGCGTCGTGCTGCAGGTCGAGAGACTGCGAGCCATCGGCTTTGGAGACGCGGGCATATCCGATCAGCATGTATCACAAACGTTGGTTTGAGGCGGCGCTTCGGCCACGATTGCATTGACCTCTGGAAATGTATCTCAACCAGCTTCATAAACAAAGCGTCTTGAACGCTATCAGATTTTGAAAAAGGAACATGTATGCCGCGTCGCGTCACTCTAACCGATCGGCAGAAAGACGCGCTGTTGCGCTTGCCGACTTCACAGACGGATTTGCTCAAGCACTATACGCTGAGTGATGAAGACCTTGGGCATATCAGGCTGCGTCGGCGCGCTCACAACAGGTTCGGCTTCGCCCTGCAATTGTGTGTCCTGCGCTATCCCGGTCGGGTGCTGGCTCCAGGCGAACTGATCCCTGCAGAGGTCATCGAATTTATCGGAGCGCAGCTTGGCCTGGGTGCCGACGATCTCGTAGACTATGCTGCCCGCGAGGAAACACGGCACGAGCATCTTGCCGAGTTACGGGGGCTCTACGGCTTCCGCACCTTCTCCGGACGTGGTGCGAGCGAGCTGAAGGAATGGTTGTTCCGAGAAGCCGAGATGGCGGTGTCGAACGAGGATATCGCCCGTCGCTTCGTAGCCGAGTGCCGACGCACCCGCACTGTCCTTCCCGCGACATCCACGATCGAGCGGCTTTGTGCCGCGGCTCTCGTCGATGCCGAGCGACGCATCGAGACGAGGATCGCCAGTCGGCTGCCTATGTCGATCCGAGAACAGTTGCTGGCATTGCTCGAGGAGACGGCTGATGATCGGGTGACCCGTTTTGTGTGGCTGCGCCAGTTCGAGCCTGGCTCGAACTCTTCGTCGGCCAACCGGCTGCTCGACCGGCTCGAATATCTGCAACGCATCGATCTCCCCGAGGATCTGCTTGCCGGCGTTCCTGCCCATCGGGTGACTCGTCTGCGCAGGCAGGGTGAACGGTATTATGCCGACGGCATGCGCGATCTCCCGGAGGACAGGCGGCTTGCGATCTTGGCTGTTTGCGTCTCGGAATGGCAGGCGATGTTGGCCGACGCAGTGGTCGAAACCCACGACCGGATCGTCGGCCGTCTCTACCGTGCTTCGGAGCGTATTTGCCATGCAAAGGTCGCAGACGAAGCGGGGGTGGTGCGTGACACCCTGAAATCCTTCGCCGAGATCGGGGGCGCCCTGGTCGATGCACAGGATGATGGCCAGCCGCTGGGCGATGTCATCGCGAGTGGGTCAGGGTGGGACGGCTTAAAAACCCTTGTTGCAATGGCAACCAGGCTGACCGCCACCATGGCCGACGATCCGCTCAATCATGTGCTCGACGGTTATCACCGCTTCCGCCGATACGCTCCACGCATGTTGCGCCTGCTCGATCTGCGAGCTGCGCCCGTTGCACTGCCGCTTCTGGAAGCGGTGACGGCCCTTCGTACCGGTTTGAACGATGCCGCGATGACCAGCTTCTTGCGGCCCAGCTCGAAATGGCATCGCCACCTTCGGGCCCAGAGGGCTGGCGACGCTCGCCTATGGGAGATCGCGGTGCTGTTCCATCTGCGCGATGCGTTCCGCTCCGGAGATGTCTGGCTTACTAGGTCCCGGCGCTATGGCGATCTGAAACACGCACTCGTTCCGGCACAATCCATCGCGGAAGGCGGTCGTCTCGCTGTGCCATTGCGGCCGGAGGAATGGCTGGCAGACCGGCAAGCTCGCCTCGACATGCGGTTGCGCGAGCTTGGCCGTGCCGCTCGCGCAGGCACGATCCCGGGCGGGTCGATTGAAAACGGCGTTCTGCATATCGAGAAACTCGAAGCCGCCGCGCCGACAGGCGCCGAAGATCTGGTGCTCGATCTCTACAAGCAGATCCCGCCCACGCGCATCACCGATCTCCTGCTGGAGGTGGATGCGGCGACCGGCTTCACCGAAGCGTTCACCCATCTGCGCACAGGAGCACCCTGCGCTGACCGGATCGGGCTAATGAACGTTATCTTGGCGGAAGGGATCAACCTCGGCTTGCGCAAAATGGCGGATGCGACAAACACCCACACCTTCTGGGAATTGATCCGCATTGGACGGTGGCATGTCGAGGGCGAAGCCTATGACCGGGCGCTGGCCATGGTGGTCGAGGCACAGGCAGCGTTACCCATGGCCCGGTTCTGGGGCATGGGCACGTCGGCTTCGAGCGACGGACAGTTCTTCGTCGCTACAGAGCAAGGTGAGGCCATGAACCTGGTCAACGCGAAATATGGCAATACCCCGGGCCTGAAAGCCTATAGCCACGTCTCCGACCAATATGCGCCGTTCGCAACCCAGGTGATTCCTGCAACGGCAAGCGAAGCGCCTTACATCCTCGATGGCCTGCTGATGAACGATGCTGGACGCCATATCCGCGAGCAGTTCACCGACACGGGCGGCTTCACCGATCACGTCTTTGCCGCATGTGCCATTCTCGGCTACCGGTTCGCTCCGCGCATCCGCGACCTGCCATCCAAACGGCTCTACGCGTTCAATCCGTCGGCCGCCCCGGCGCACCTGCGAGCGTTGATCGGCGGAAAGGTCAACCAAGCCATGATCGAGCGCAATTGGCCCGACATCCTGCGCATCGCCGCCACCATTGCTGCCGGGACCGTCGCGCCAAGCCAGATTCTGCGGAAACTCGCCTCCTATCCGCGGCAGAACGAGCTCGCGACAGCCCTGCGGGAAGTCGGTCGCGTCGAGCGCACCCTGTTCATGATCGACTGGATTCTGGATGCCGAACTCCAACGGCGTGCCCAGATCGGGCTCAACAAAGGCGAAGCTCATCATGCGCTGAAGCGGGCAATCAGCTTCCACCGCCGCGGTGAAATCCGCGACCGTTCCGCCGAAGGCCAGCATTACCGCATCGCCGGCATGAATCTGCTCGCCGCCATCATCATCTTCTGGAACACCATGAAGCTCGGCGAGGTCGTTGCAAACCAGAAACGCGATGGAAAGCTGCTATCGCCCGATCTCTTGGCCCATGTTTCGCCGCTCGGATGGGAACACATCAATCTCACCGGAGAATATCGCTGGCCAAAGCCTTAGCGTAGGATTCCGCCCCCTCCCGCAAACGACCCCGCCATGGCGGTGGCCTCAGCCTTGGCTGGCAGGCCCTTGGGACGGCCACCGATCCGGCCACGCGCCCGTGCGGCCGACAGACCCGCCTGAGTCCGCTCGCGGATCAGCTCGCGCTCGAACTCCGCCAGCGAGGCGAACAGGTTGAACACCAGGCGGCCTTGGGCGTGGGTGGTGTCGATGGGGTCATTCAGGCTCTGTAAGCCGACCTTGCGCTCTGCCAGCTCGCCGACCAACTCGACCAGGTGCTTGAGGGAACGCCCAAGGCGATCCAGCTTCCAGATCACCACGGCATCACCCGGCCGCACGTTGGCCAGCAGTTTGTCCAACTCCGGCCGGGCGCTTTTCGCGCCGCTGGCGATGTCTTGGTAGATGCGTTCGCACCCGGCCTGTTTCAGGGCATCGACTTGTAGGTCGGCTTTCTGATCCCGAGTGCTCACTCGCGCATAACCGATCTTCATCAAAAGTACTGTTTACTCGACTACGTTAGTAATAGTTGAACTTTGATTAAGCGTACCAGTTATTTGAACCGTAGCGCGGGGAGCTTAACGAACCGAGCCATTCCTCGATAGAGTTCGGCAAAACCTTCGTTTTGTCGAACCATTGCATCGCCCTTTGTGATTGGCGTATAAACACACAAACACCTATTAGCGGAGAACGCTATGAATACCATTCGCTGGAATGTCGCCGTCTCGGCCGACACCGACCAGTCGCTTCGGATGTTTCTGGCCAGCCAGGGCGGCGGCCGTAAGGGCGACCTGTCGCGCTTCATCGAAGAAGCGGTACGGGCACACATCCTGGAGCTGAGCGCTGAGCAGGCCAAGGCCGCTAACGCCCATCTGAGTGAGGCAGAATTGACCAACGCGGTTGACGAAGCGCTCGACTGGGCACGTAAGCGCTGATGCGGGTCGTGTTGGATACCAACATCCTGTTCAGCGCCCTGATCTCGCCACATGGCGCGCCCGATGCGATCTACCGTGCCTGGCGGGCGGCGCGTTTCGAGGTGGTGACCTCGCGGATGCAACTCGATGAAATTCGTCGAGCCAGCCGCTATCCCAAGCTTCAGGCCATCCTACAGCCCGCCAAGGTGGGCGCCATGATCAATAACCTGCAACGGGCTGTGGTACTGGAGCGCCTGACCATCGAGGTCGAAGCCGATGATCCGGATGACTCGTTTTTGCTGGCCATGGCCTTGGCGGGCGATGCGGACTACCTGATAACCGGTGATCGCCGCGCCGGCCTGCTGCAACGCGGGCACATCGAACGCACGCGGATCGTCACGCCCGCCGTGTTCTGCGTCGAGGTGCTGTGATCAATGCCGGTCGGTTTTCTGACTCAAGAGCAACGCGACGGTTTTGGCCGCTATGTTGATTCGCCCAGCCGTGAAGAGCTGGAACGTTACTTCCACCTGAGCGATGAAGACCGTGAAGCCATCCAGGTGCTGCGGGGTAACCATAACCGTCTGGGTTATGCCGTTCTGCTGACCACCGTCCGCTTCGTTGGCGTTCTGCCGGACAAGCCCGCCGCCGTGCCGGCGGAAGTCCTGCAGGTGCTTTGCCGACAACTGGCGATTCCAGACCCCGACTGCCTCCAGCGCTATAGCGATCATCGCCGCTGGATACATGCCACCGATATTCAGAACCGCTTTGGCTATCGTCATTTCACCGATCCGGGCATCGGCTTTCGCTTGAGCCGCTGGCTGTATGCCCTCTGCTGGACGGGCACCGACCGGCCGGGAGTGCTGTTTGAGCGAGCCACCTCGTGGCTGTTCACACAGAAAGTCCTCCTGCCTGGTGTGTCTCAACTAGAGCGCTTTATCGCCCAGTTGCGCAGTCGGGTCGAAGAACGCCTCTGGTTTACGCAGGGCCGCAGCGTGACTGAGGAACAGCGATTGCAACTGCAAGACTTGCTGACGGTGGCCGAAGGCAACCGCAGCTCCCGGCTGGATCAATTGCGCTCCGGCCCGGTCATGGTCAGTGGCCCCGCGTTGATTCGGGCACTGCGCCGGCTCGATGACGTGCGCGGCATCGGCATCACCTTGCCGGCGGCGGCGCACATCCCTCCCAGCCGTATCGCCGCCCTGGCCCGCTTCGCCAACACGGCCAAGGTCACCGCGATTAATCGGCTGCCGGCGTCGCGGCGGATGGCGACACTGGTGGCCTTCGCACTCTGCCTGGAGGCGACTGCGCACGACGACGCACTGGAAGTCCTGGAGGCCTTGCTGCGCGACCTGTTCAGCAACGCGGAGAAGGCCGACAAGAAAGCCCGCATGCGCAGCCTGAAAGACCTGGATCGGTCGGCCGCGACGCTCGCCGCCGCGTGCAAGGTCGTGCTGGACAGCTCGATCAGCGATGACAACGTGCGCGCCCGGCTGTTCAACGACCTGCCGAGGACCACCCTGGAAAAGGCCCTGGAAGAGGTCAACGCGCTGATCCGCCCGGTAGATGACGTCTATTTTCTTGCATTGGAAGCGCGCTACCGCAGCGTGCGCCGCTTCCTGCCCGACCTGCTCAAGCACATCCGCTTCGGCTTCAGCCCGGCCGGCAAGGGCGTGGCGGCTAGTCTGGAGTGGCTGCAACTGAACCTGCCGCGCCGGAAGCCAGAGGATGACGCGCCGCAGGAGATCGTGGCCAAGGCTTGGCAGAAGCACATCACCCGCGAAGATGGCTCCCTCGACATGGGTGCCTATGTGTTCTGCACGCTCGATGCGCTGCGCACGGCCCTGCGCCGCCGCGATGTCTTCGTCTCGCCCAGTTGGCGCTATGCCGACCCGCGCCTTGGCCTGCTCGACGGTGCCGAATGGCTGGCGGCGCGACCGATCATCTGCCGGTCACTGGGCCTGACCATCGACGCCAAAACCACCCTGGACGCCTTGTCCGTCGAGCTGGATGCAACCTGGCTGGCAGTAGCCGCGCGCCTGCCCGACAACCCGGCGATTCAACTGAGCGAGAACACCGAGGGCAAGACCGAACTGTCGCTCGGGGCGCTGGACAAGCTGGACGAGCCCTGCTCGTTGCTGCAACTGCGGGCGGCCGTGTCTGACCTGATGCCGCGTGTCGATCTGCCGGAAATCCTCTTGGAAATCGCCGCCCGCACTGGCTTTTCCGAGGCCTTCACCCATGTCTCCGAACGCAATGCACGCGCCGACAACCTGGTCACCAGCCTCTGCGCGGTGCTGTTGGGCGGGGCCTGCAACACCGGCCTGGAGCCCTTGATCCGCACCGACAACCCGGCGCTGCGCCGTGACCGGCTGTCCTGGGTCAGCCAGAATTATATCCGCGACGACACCCTGTCAGCGGCTAACGCCATCCTGGTCGGAGCGCAAAGCCAACTGGAACTGGCCCAAGTCTGGGGTGGCGGCGAGGTCGCCTCCGCCGATGGCATGCGCTTCGTCATACCGGTGCGCACCGTGCATGCCGGCCCCAATCCGAAGTATTTCGGCACCGGCCGGGGTGTCACCTGGTACAACCTGATTTCCGACCAATTCTCCGGCCTCAACGCCATCACCGTGCCCGGCACGCTGCGCGACAGCCTGGTGTTGCTGGCGGTCGTGCTGGAACAGCAGACCGAGTTGCAGCCGACGCAAATCATGACCGACACCGGGGCCTACAGCGATGTGGTGTTCGGGCTCTTCCGCCTACTTGGCTACCACTTCAGTCCGCGGCTGGCCGATGTCGGCGGTACCCGCTTCTGGCGCACGCGCCCGGACGCGGACTACGGCAAGCTCAACGGGCTGGCCCGCCAGTCGGTCAAACTCGACCTGATCGCCGAGCACTGGGACGACCTGCTGCGCCTGGCCGGCTCGCTCAAACTCGGCCGGGTGCCGGCGACTGGCATCATGCGCACGCTGCAAACGGGAGATAGACCCACCCGGCTGGCCCAGGCGCTGGCCGAATTCGGGCGGATCGAAAAGACTCTGCACACGTTGACCTATATCGACGACGAGTCCAAGCGCCGCGCCACCCTGACCCAGTTGAACCGAGGCGAAGGCCGGCACAGCCTGGCCCGCGCCGTGTTCCACGGCAAACGCGGCGAGCTCCGCCAGCGCTACCGCGAAGGCCAGGAAGACCAGCTCGGTGCTCTGGGCCTGGTGGTGAACATCATCGTGCTGTGGAACACCCTCTACATGACGGCGGCCGTGGAACGGCTCAAGCAGCACGGCTATCCAGTGCTGGAAGAGGATTTGGCCCGGCTATCGCCGCTGATCTACGAGCACATCAACATGCTCGGGCGGTATTCCTTTGCGGTACCGGAAGAAGTTGCGCGCGGCGAGCTGCGGCCACTGCGTAATCCAGACGACGACCTGTGATCCCCCTAAACGCTATGAGCAACACCCAAGCTGCTGCTGGATCGGCGGGCACTTCACCGAGCCGAACGAACAGAAAACGCAGCAATCCCCTGGGTTGGGGCGCAGCAGCGCCTTGCAGTTGCTGCACTCGTAATAGAACTGGCAGGCGTCCGTGGGCATGGTTTCCGGCTTGGCGAAGCCGCAGCGCGGGCAAGTCAGCACGGACTCAAGGACAATGGCGCTCATCGTGACCTCACTTCTGCACTGTGGAGGGGTATCCCGCGTTCGCGGTCGCCTCAGTCAGTGCCTCGGGCTGGGCCTTATCGGGATCGTAGGTGACGGTCGCCGTCTTCTGGTCGAAATTGACCTGGACGTCACTCACGCCGGACACCTTCTCCAGCGACTTCTTGACCGTGATCGGACAGAGTCCGCACGTCATGTTCTGCACGTCGAGCGTGACGGTTTTCGGGGGAGCCGCCAGCGCCACGAAGGGCAAGGCGAAAAGCACGGCGATCAGCAGTTTGCGCATGGTTAATCTCCTTCAGTAGAACAGCGGGGCGAGCCACGGCACGGCCAATAGGCCGAGCAGCAGCACGCTGACGATCCAGAACACGAGTCGCTGTCGCACGAGCGTGCGCGGATCGGCGCAGGGTGTACCTGGCGTACAAACCTGTGGCACCAGGTAGAGCTTGCGGAATGCCAATCCCAGGAACAGTAGAGTCAACCCGATGAAGAGGGGGCGTAGTGGCTCCATCATGGTCAGAGCGCCCACCCACGTACCGCCGACACCGAGTGCCAACAGCACCAGTGGCCCGACACAGCACACCGACGCACCGATGGCGGTCAGCGAACTCGCGACCAGCGAGCCTTTCCCGGTGAGTTGCATCCCCATTCCCATCTCCTGAGCCTGATTGCCTAGGTGCTATTCTAAACTCCGTACCAAAGTACGGAATCAAGGAGAAAGTGATGGCCACAGAGCTGACCATTGGCAAGCTGGCAGACGCCGCCGGGGTGAACGTCGAGACGATCCGCTACTACCAGCGACGCGGGCTGCTGGATGAACCAGCCAAACCCTTGGGTGGCCATCGGCGCTATCCGGTGGACATGGTGAAGCGACTGCGTTTCATCAAGCGGGCTCAGGCGCTGGGTTTCACGCTCTCGGAAGTCGGTGGACTGCTGACGCTGGATGAGTCGTGCGCCTGTGCCGAAACGCGAGCACGGGCTGCACGCAAGCTCGCGTTGATCGAGCAGAAGATGGCCGACTTGGTCGTCATGCAGCAACTGTTAGGCGAACTGGTGCAGCAATGTGATGCGGGAGACGGCGGAACGATCTGCCCGATCATCGAGGCACTGATCAGAGAGTAATGCCTGGCGGGTGAGCTGGAGATCGGAAAGCCCCTTTACGGTGGGATTCAGAGCTTACGTTGGTTTTTGGTTCCATTGCTCCCCAAACCCCAAGCCAGGGCAGATCCGTGCACAGCACCTTGCCGTAGAAGAACAGCAAGGCCGCCAATGCCTGACGATGCGTGGAGA
>NZ_JAPDBZ010000075.1:0-19443 GCF_027705505.1 Aeromonas sp. QDB56 | reverse complement strand
TGCCGATGTGGAGCGGGTGATGTCACTTTGTAGCCGAGATTGGATAAAACTGACCTAATGTTTAATCCGATTGGTATGAGTGGGGCTCAAGGCCTGAACGTATCGAATGCCCCGATGGTTCTGGGCTGGTCGGGAATGAGAGAAAAAGCGGCCCGGCCCGGAGAAGGTGCGGGAACATGGGGGGGCACAGGGCCTGAAGGTCGGCAAAGTTGTTCAATTTTACTATTCGATAATGAGTTATCGTTTGATATATCTAAACAAAAAATGACCTGTCAGGGGTCGTAGAGCCCAGGTCGGGACGAACATGGCGAGGTGCAGGCGGCACTGTACTCGCATCCCGCCCATAAAAAGAGGTCGCCCGGGCGACCTCTTTGTCGTCTGCAACTTCGCTGCGGATCAGGGCAGGGCATCGGGCCGGAAGGTGTTGCAAGGATCTGTGTCCCTCGTGTCTCAATCGATCAGGGCAATGCATCGGGCCGGAAGCTGGCGCGGATCTGCGGCACCAGGGGGGAGGGGTCGAAGCCTTTCTCCTCCCCGAGCACCGGGTGGAGCAGAGGTTGGTCACGGATGGGGGTGAGGTCCCCCGCCAGCAGTTGCCTTGTGGCCTGCCCCATCTGGTAGAGCTGGCGCACCGGGTCGAACTGGCGGGCGAGATCCAGCCCGTCCCCGGCCCGGGTGAAGGCCATCATGGGGATCTGGTAGCTGGCATCCCGTGGCGGTTTGGCGCCGTGGATACCCTTGCCCGCCGACATCAGGAAGGGCTGGTGGTCCCCGAAGGCCACCACCAGGTAGCGCTTGCCGGAGTTGTCCAGGGTCTTTAGCAGCCGCTCCAGGGAGGCCATGGCATCCACCACCCCGGTGTAGTAGGTGTTGAGCAACTGGGTATCCGCCGGGCTCTGATCCGGGCAGGCGCCGCTGCGCTGCTGGGCCCGGTAGCGATCCCCGTCGAAGGGGCCGTGCCCCTGCATGGTGACCGCGTATGCGAACAGGGGCTGATGGTCCTGGTTGCTGCGTTTGAGCAGGTGATCGATGAGGGCATCGTCGGAGATGTAGAGCCCCTTGTGCTCGAGGGCGCTGAAGCGGGTATCGAACCAGCGCTCCTCATAGCCGAGGGCCGGGATCGCCTTGGCGCGGCCCCAGAACTTCTCCACATAGGGGTGGGCGAACAGGGTCTGGTAGCCGCTTTGGGCTGCACTGCGCGCAAGGCCGGGCACCTTGTCCGAGAGGTAGTAGTAGGGCACCACCCCCTGTTTGAGCAGGCCCACCGGCAGGCCGGTGTTCATCTCGAACTCCGCCAGCACCGTCATGCCGCCCGTGGTGGGGGAGTGGATGGTCTTGCGCCATTGGGCCACGCTGGCGGGCAGGCTCAAGGTGGGGGCGGGGGCGCAGAGACGGCCCTGCCAGTCAAGCCAGAGCGACTCGTATTGCAGCACGATCACCAGATCGAAGCGGGGAGCCCTGGGCTGGGCGGGCAGGCTCAGCTCCGGGGTGCGCTCGTTGATCTGCAAGGGGTAGCGAAACACGTTGCCGCTTTGCAGCATCTCGTCCACCAGGTTGAACAGGTAGAGGCCGGGGCCGGCGCGGATGATGTCCCTGTGGTAGTTCACCGCCCTGTCCACGTAGCGGATGTTGGCCCCGAGCAGCTTGTTGCCGGTCTGGGTGGCGAACACGCAGAGGGCGAAGAAGGCGGCGGTGGCGGCGGCGGTGCGCAGCAAGCCCCGCAGGATCCAGCGGGAGAGGGCGAAGCGCCACACCAGAAAGAGGAGCCCCAGCACGACGAGCACCGGCACCACAGGGTGCTGATCGAGCAGGATGTGCAGCAGGGCCAGCAGGTTGCCCAGATCGTCCCCCCCCAGCGGCACCCCGTAGATGGCGATCTTCATGAAGTTGGCGAGCAGCCCGATGCCCGAGAGGGCGGTGAAGAGCAGCCCCATATAGAGGCTGAAGCCTGCGAGGGCACAGAGGCTCCAGCCCAGCACCATGCTGCCCCAGGCGAGGTAGTAGTGCTCTGGCCGAAAGCCCGACCAGAACAGGAATTCCCCCAGCTTGAACACCACGAAGCCGTGCAGCAGCACGAAGGTGAGGTTGCCAAGCAGCAGGCTGCCTGCCACCCGGGCGCGGTAGCTTCGGCGCAGCCGCGGCAGCAGGGCCTTGAGCACGGCGGCGCTCACCAGCAGCACCAGCAGCAGGCTGGTCATCAGGTAGAGGAGGTTGAAACCGCGCTCCGGCAGGGTCTGGAGGATCTGGCTGTATTCGGCGCTCTCCGGCCTGTCTGCCAGCAGCAGCCCGATGCGCAGCTGGTAGCGGCTGTCCAGGGCGTCGTCGGGGGCGCGCAGGGCGCTGTTGAGGCTCAGGGTGCAGCGCTCCTTGCGGCACTTCTGGCGCTTGTCCACCGCCTGGCTCAGCTGATCGATGCGCACCCCTTTGTCGTTGAGCAGCTCCACCCGCACCTTGTCCCCCTCCTGCAGGGGTTTGAGCAGTTGCCACTGGCTGCGCACCACCAGATAGAAGCCCCGGTTGTCACTTTTGTAGAGCAGGCTGTAGCGATTGAGGGTAGCGATGGGCTGATCCGCCGGGCCCAGAATGAGGGGGGCGGTACGCCCGAGCCAGCTGACGGGGTTGAGCAGCGGCAGGGCGAGGGTCAGCAGCAGCAGGGCGGTCAGCAGACCCAGCAACAGCCCGGCCAGGGGCTGGGAGGCGGGGCGGTGGCCGGTGACGGGGGCATTCATAAGGGCTCATCCTTGGAGCGGTCATGGCAGCGACGACTGCCTCTATTTTGACCCGATGGTGCGTGGCTTGTTCCTTGATGTCAATTTAATGACAACAAGATGAATATTCCGTGATGAGCACTGTGAAGCAATTTGTGATCCCGATCCGCCAGGGGCACTCATTCTGTGATGAAAGCGTCATCATGAGCCTTTGCTGCTGGTCTGGGAGGGGGGCGCTGTTTAGTCTCTCAGTAACGATTGGAGGTACATGTATGAATCCCAAAGTTGCGGCGCGTCAGGCCAGATTGCTCCAGATGCTGGAGAGCAAAGAAGAGATCCGGATCGGGCGGGAGCGGGACTGCCCCCTGCCGCTGCCCCAGCTCGTCCGGCTGACCGAGGATCACCCGGACGTCGTCAAGGTCTACGGTCACGGGCTCACCGCCGAGGTGTTCCATCTCAAGGTGGAGGGGCACCACTGGTGCCTGAAACGCTGCCGCCAGGACTCTCTGGTGGCCAATGTGGACGGCAAGACCGCCTTTCTCACCGAGCTGGAGCGCCGCCGGGAGATAGAGAGCCTGCGGGAGCTGCACCCCACCATCCTCTCCAACGTGGTCTGCACCAGTTTCGGCTCCGCCCGGGCCGGGGTGCTGGTCTCCCCCTGGCTGCGGGGGGAGCCGGTGCGCACGCTCTGCGAGCGCAACCTGGCGCAGATGCTGGCGGTGGAGGCGGAGCTGGCCCGCTGGGGCTGGTTTGACTGGGATCCGAGCCCGGGCAACCTGCTGGATGACGGCCAGCATATCTCGGTGTTCGATTTTGGCTACATGTGGCCCTTCGATCCCCTGCACGAGTTCAATTCCAACGGCCTCACCGATCCCGACTTCCATGTGCCTGAGCGGCTGGAAACCCGCACCCTCTCCGGGCTCTGGCTGGACGAGGCGGATCCCTTGCCGCTGTTTCGCCGCTGGCGCGAGCTCTGCCTCGCCTGGGCCAGGGGAGAGCTGCAATACCTGTCGCGGGAGGGGGCGAGCGCCCCCGTGCTGGCGCGGATGCAGGGACTGGTGGGGGAGTGGAGTGCGGCGCTGGCAAGCGACGAGGCGCTGGCGGCCAACTGGTGGCGCGACATGTACCGCAGCCATCGGCTCGACATCCTGGACGACCTCAGCGGCAAGAGCTGCGGCCCGCTCACCCTGCGCCGCCTCGACTGGCTGGAGCAGGCGGTACGGGAGCACTTCCCGGCCCTGGTGGACAATCTGGCCCCTGACGAAGCGGGGCTCGGTCAGGCCGGGTTGCTGCAACGGCTGGGAGGGTTGCGCGAGCAGATCCGGGCCAATCTGCTGCCCACCCGGGCTACCCTGGTCACCAGCTGATGGTGGAAGAAGAGTGACAAGAGGGGCGCCGCGGCGCCCCTCTTTGCTGAGTGGGGAAGGCCGCCCCGGGTGTGATGGGGCGGAGGAGGCGCGCTGTGTGCCAGCGCCGGGGCGACTCAGTCGAGCAGTTCCCGGTGCAGGCAGTTGACGATGTGGCCCGCCTCGTCCTCTTTGACCAGGAAGCAGAGGTTGTGGGCGCTGGCGCCGTAGCAGATCATCCGGATGTTGTGCTCGCGGATGGCGTCGAACACCTGGCTGCCCACCCCGGCCGCCTCGCTCATGCGGTTGCCGATGAGCGCCACCAGGGCGAAACCGGTCTCCACTTCGACCTTGCACAGCTGGCCGAGCTCCGCCAGCACCTTGTCGTTCAGGATGGGTTCGCCGTTGCTCTGGCTGCCGGTGTGATCCAGGGTCAGGGAGACGCTCACCTCGGAGGTGGTGATGAGATCCACCGAGATGCGGTGACGGGCCAGGATGCCGAACACCTCGGCCAGGAAGCCGTAGGCGTGGAACATGTTGAGGCTGTGCAGGGTCACCAGCACCTGCTGGCGGCGCAGGGCCACGGCCCGGAACAGCGGGTTGCTGCGGGTGGTGGCGCGGATCCAGGTGCCACCGGCGGCGGGATCCTTGGCGGAGCCCACAAACACCGGGATGTCCTGGCGCAGCGCGGGTTGCAGGGTGGCCGGGTGCAGCACCTTGGCGCCGAAGGTGGCCATCTCCGCCGCCTCCACGAAGCTGATTTCGGGGATGGGGCGGGCGCGGGTAACCAGGCGGGGATCCGTGGTGTAGATGCCGGGCACGTCGGTCCAGATCTCGATGCTGCCTGCGTCCAGTGCCTCGGCCAGGAGGGCCGCGCTGTAGTCGGAGCCGCCACGGCCGAGGGTGGTGGTGCGACCATCGCCGTCGGCACCGATGAAGCCCTGGGTGATGACCAGGCTGTCACCCAGCAACGGGCCCACCGCCTGCTGGCAGAGGGCGCGGGTCGCCGCGAGATCCACGGTGGCCTTGCCAAAGCGGCTGTCGGTGCGCAGCAGTTGGCGCGCATCCTGCCACTGGGCCTTGACCCCGCGCTGGTGCAGGAGTTCGGTGAAGAGACGGGTGGACATCAGCTCGCCGCAGGCGATGAGGCGATCGGCGAGTTCGGCGTCGGTGTGCTGACTGGCCTGACGGGCCATGGTGCGAATGTCGCCGAGCTGGGCATGGATGAGGGCGCTCACGTCGCTCGGGTTGCCAAGGGCGGCCAGAATGGCCAGCTGGATGTCGGCAAGACTGGCAAGCTGGGCATCCTGTCCGGCTTCGTCCAGTTCACCCTGAGCCAGGCTCACCAGCAGGTTGGTGACGCCGGCGCTGGCGCTCAGCACCACCACCCGGGTCGCCGGATTGGCCAGCACCACGTCGGCGCAGTGGTTCATGGCCGCGGCATTGGCGACGCTGGTTCCGCCAAACTTGGCGACATTGATCGGGTTCATTGCATACTCCTGTCTCAAGGTGAAAATCCGGTTTCATCGGGCAAATAGAGAGGAGGAGGCAAAAAATGGCAGGAAAACGCGAGGATCCCGGCCAGAAGCACTCCACCTGCAGAGCCCATCCCGTACCCGCCCCAAGTGGGGCGCGGTGTGGGATGACCACTACCGATGACAACCCGGGGGATTCAGCCCCCGCAGCCGACGTGGCGGTGTCCAGTCACTCGCCTCGTCTCGGCGCTGCTCCCCCTGACCCAAGTTCACCGGACACTGGTGTCCTCCCCTGGGCTGCCTGGGCAGCGCTCCTCTTCTGGTGCCACCTGTGACAGGTGGCGTGCATGTACAAATACCTTGGTCTGGATTGCACTGTCAATCGAGTTCGTAAAAAAGAACAAAATTGACGGTAACCAGGCACAAGATCAATCAGTTACGAAATGGTCTTGGACAAAACCTTGGAGCGACGCTGCCAGTTGTAGAAGCGCTGGCGCTCCACCGGCAGATCTTCGACTTCCAGGGGGTCGAAGCCCCGCTCCCGGAACCAGTGGATGGAGCGGGTGGTGAGCACGAACAGGCGACGGATGCCGAGCCGCTTGGCCCGCTCGGCCACCTTGGCGATCAGGGTGTCTCCCCGGTTGGAGTTGCGATACTCCGGGTGGATGGCGACGCAGGCCATCTCGGCCATGGCTTCTTCCATGAAGCAATAGAGCGCGGCGCAGCCGATGATGAGGCCGTCCCGCTCGATGATGGTGAACTTGTCTATCTCCATCTCCAGCTGCTCCCGGGAGCGGCGCACCAGGATCCCTTCCTCCTCCAGCGGACGGATGAGATCCAGGATGCCGCCGATGTCCTCAATGGTGGCGGCCCGGGCCCGCTCGGCGCTTTCGCGCACGATCTGGGTACCCAGCCCCTCGCGGCTGAACAGCTCCTGCAGCATGGCGCCGTCGTCCTGATAGCTCACCAGGTGGGAGCGGGGCACGCCACCCCGGCAGGAAGCGATGGCCGCGCGCAGGTAGCGGGCGGTGCCTGACATCTCTTCCCCCGCCTGCTCCAGCGCCACCAGCAGCTCTTCGGCCTGCTCGGGGAAGAGCTCGGAGATGGCCTCCCCGTGCCTGTCCATTACCCCCTGGGTGCTGCTGAAGCAGATGAGCTTGTCGGCTTTGAGATCCACCGCCACCCGGCGGGCTACCTCTTCCGAGCTCAAGTTGAAGCTCTCGCCGGTGACCGAGCAGCCGATGGGGGAGATGAGCACCAGGCCGTGCTGATCCAGCTGGCGGGTGATCCCCTCCACATCGATGCGACGCACCCGGCCGCTGTGGCAGAAGTCGATGCCGTCATCCACACCCAGCGGCTGGGCGGTGACGAAGTTGCCGCTCACCACGCTGATGCGGGCCCCCTGCATGGGGGTGTTGGCGAGGCCCATGGAGAGCTGGGCGGTGATGTCGTATTGCAGACCGCCGCACACCTGCTTGATGATGGCGAAACTGGCATCGTCGGTGACCCGGATCCGCTTGTGATACTGGGCCTGAATGCCGGCGCGGGCCAGGGCCTCGTCATTTTGCGGGCGCGAACCAAACACCAGCACCAGGCGGATCCCCAAGGTCTGCAGCAGGGCGATGTCGCTGACGATGTTGGCGAAATTGGGGTGACAAATGGCTTCCCCGCCGATCATCAGGACGAAGGTGGCACCCCGGTGCACATTGACATAAGGGGTGGATTGCCGAAAGGCATGGACCAGGCTGGGTTCGCGTTCACGCACGTGTTTCATTCCATAAAAAAGCAGCAATTCGCCCAATATATGAAAATAAATTCACAAATCAAGACTAAATATCGACTTGGTGTTTTTTTGTCGCCATTTTGACCAGTGCGGGCGGGGAGGGGAAGACGCAGGCGAGGGCGGGAGGGTCGCCCCGGGGGCCGCTCCCTGGTTGATCCGGGCTAATAACCTGATATCTTCGGTGTTCCTTTTCGTCAGCCGCATTGCGCGGGGTTTTATACAAGGACAGGGCATATGGAGCAGATTATTTCACCGGCAGAGGCGCTGCCGGGACGGCGGGAAGCGCTGGAGATTGGCCAGGTGCACGCAGTAAACGGCCACCCGACCCAGGGGCCCTGGCCCGAGGGGATGGAGCTTGCCTGGTTCGGCATGGGCTGTTTCTGGGGTGTGGAGCGTCTGTTCTGGCAGCAGCCCGGGGTCTATTCCACCGCCGCCGGGTATCAGGGGGGGCTGACCCCCAATCCCACCTACAAGGAGGTGTGCAGCGGCCTGACCGGCCACGCCGAGACGGTGCAGGTGGTGTTCGATCCCAAGGTCATCAGCTATGGGGATCTCGTCAAGCTGTTCTGGGAACACCATGATCCGGCCCAGGGGATGCGCCAGGGTGGCGACATCGGCACCCAGTATCGCTCCGTCATCTTCGTCGGGGACGACACCCAGGAGGCGATTGCCCAGCAGAGCCTGGCCGCCTACCAGCAGGCCATGACGGCGAGCGGTGACGGGCGCACCATCACCACCCGCATCCTGCCGCTGGCCCCCTTCTACTATGCCGAGGATTATCACCAGCAATATCTGGAGAAGAATCCCGAGGGGTATTGCGGCCTGGGGGGCATCGGCGTCTGCCTGCCTCCCAGCCTGAATCGCTGAGGCGTCATTGCATACCACGGGGGCCATCAGGCCCCCGTGTCATTGTGATGAAAAATAATTGAAAAAAATGCGTCAGGTGGGGAACTAAACTGAACCCTGGCTGACCAACAGGGTAGCGACCACGGATGGTTGCCAAGACCAGACACATTTTTTTGCCCCGAAATTCATTACTCTGACAAGCGCGATGAATTGACAATGCTAGCAAGCAGGGCTGCCCGATGAGGCGGCCCTTTTCATTGGGCGTCCCGCCTCACTCCTCGCCTCATTGCATCTCGTCCCCTTGCCGTCACGGCAGGGATGGGATCAGCCGATGGTGCTGTCGAACAGGTTCTTGATGAGGTCGATGAACTCGATGAGGAAGGCTTGCTGGGCTTCGCTGGGGGCGGACAACCAGACGGCGGAGAGCACCTCTTCCAGGTCGGCGACCACGGCATCGGCTTCCTGCATGATCAGGAAGCGCACCTTGGGGTCGAGCTGGGGGTTCTGCTCGCAGATGGCCATCAGGTTGTCGGCCACCCGGCTGCTCACCAGATCCTCGATGGTCTGGGCACCGCCGCCTTGTTGCTGGCTCTCGAACAGACCCAGACTCTCTACCAGATACTCGATCAGCGCAATGTAACCGTCGCTCTCTACCACCATGATGGCTGCCCTTTCTTCATTGCCTTGGGGAAATGGTGCGTATTTTAGTGGCTGAACCCGTCATGGCAAGCGGCAGTGGAGCCGATGGCGGATAAATTGGACACCGCCGCGCTCCACTGTCTCCAATCCGGTCAGCAGGAAGCCGTGACGCAGGAAGAGGGCGAGGCTGAAGGCGCTCGCCTCCGTGGTGAGGCTGCCAAGCCCCATCTGGCTGGCGGCTGCCAGCACCCGCTCCAGCAGCAGGGTGCCGAGCCCCTGGCGTGGATGATCCGCGCTCACGTAGAGCAGGCTGAGATGACCGTCATCGCTCAGGGTGGCAAAGCCAAGGGGCACATCGTCTTGCTCGATGACCCAACCATGGTGCTCGCGTAACTGGCTGGCAAGCCCCGGGTGATGGGCGCCCCTGGCCCACTGCTCCACATGCTCCGGGCTGTAGTGTGCAGGCCCCAGGCGGCGTACCGACTGCTCGAACAGATCCAGCAGCCTTGGTATGTGCGCCTCCTCGAGGGGGACGATGCGAGGAGAAGAAGGAGACGGCATGGATCAACCCTCCCTGATGGTCGCGCGGGGGGCCTGGGGCCGCTTCGCCCTGGGCAGACCCGCCACCACCCGCTCATAGGAGTGGACTATCCAGCCCTGCCAGAGATCGTCAGACAGGCCTTCACTCAGGGTCACCGTGTTCCAGTGCTGCTTGTTCATGTGCCAGCCCGGTTTCACCTCGGGGTGGATCTCCCGCAGCAGCAGGGCGAGCTCGGGTTCGCACTTCAGGTTGATGGAGAGGGGCTCCGCCTGCCAGTCCACCAGGGCAAACATCTTGCCGGCGATGCGGTAGACCAGGATCTCCGGGCCGAAGGGGGTGTCCTCGGTGGCGCCGGGCTGGCTGAGCAAAAATTCACGCAATTGAACGAGGGTCATGGGGACTCCAGGCTGGTCCGATCATGGTGGAAGCATGTTCACCGGGGTGAGCCTTCTGTTAATATGCGCGCCGAGTATACCCCCCATCACCCCGGGAGCCCATGAGATGTTGTACCACAAGACCTTTGAACTGGGTCCCGATCGGGATTGGGTGGTGTTCGTGCACGGTGCGGGCGGCAGCTCCTCCATCTGGTTCAAGCAGTTGCGGGCCTACCGGGAGCACTTCAACGTGCTGCTGCTGGACCTTCGTGGTCACGGCCAGTCCAACCAGCTGCAGCAGGTGGTAAAGGGGCACTACAGCTTTCGGGCCGTGACCGAGGATATCCTGCGCCTGCTGGATCACCTGCGCATCCCCCACGCCCATTTTGTCGGCATCTCCCTTGGCACCATCCTCATCCGCCACCTGGCGGAGCTTCGCCCCGAGCGGGTCAAGAGCATGGTGCTCGGCGGTGCCATCCTGCGTCTCGACATCCGCTCCCGGGTGCTGGTGCAGCTTGGTCGCCTCGGCCAGCACTTCCTGCCCTACATGTGGCTCTACCGCCTGTTCGCCTTCATCATCATGCCGCGCCAGCACCATCAGGAGTCCCGCAACCTCTTCGTGCGCGAGGCTCGCAAGCTCTGCCAGAAGGAGTTCAAGCGCTGGTTCCGTCTCGCCACCGAGGTGAACCCCCTGATGCGCTACTTTCGCGAGCGGGCCCTGCCCATTCCCACCCTCTACGTGATGGGGGAGGAGGATCACATGTTCCTCGCCCCGGTGCGCGAGCAGGTGGCCCGCGACCCTTACAGTTGCCTCGAAATCATCGAAAAGTGCGGCCACGTCTGCAACGTGGAGCGGCCGGATCACTTCAACCGCCAGTCCTTGGCGTTTCTCTCCCGTCAGGCGGCGTCATCCGCTCTTTGAAGCCCGACAAGGGCCTCAGATGAAGTAGTGGCCAATCTCCAGATAGCGCTGGCGGATGTGCTCGATGAGCAGCCTTATCTTGCGCGGCGGCTGGCGGGTGAAGGGGTAGACGGCGTAGATGCCGAGCTTCTTCCCCACCCGGTCGGGAAACAAGTCCACCAGATCCCCCTGAATCAGGTCGTGATAGACCAGACAGCGCGGCACATAGACGATGCCGCGTCCCCCCAGCGCCGCCTTGCGCAGGGCGCCGGCGTTGTCGGTTGAAAAGCTCCCCGACACCGACACCAGATAGTTGCCCTCTTCCCCCTTGAAGGCCCACTCCGAGGCCCCCGTGCTCTGGTAGGCGTAGCGCAGGCAGTTGTGGGTGAGCAAATCCGACGGCTCCCGCGGTGCCCCGAAGCGGCGCACATAGGCGGGGGCGGCGCAGATGACCCACTGGGAGTCGAGAATGTGGCGGGCAATCAGGCTCGAGTCATCCAGATAGCCGGTGCGAATGACCAGATCGAACCCCTCTTCCACCAGGTTGACGAAGCGGTTGTCCAGCGACATCTCCACCGTGAGCCCCGGGTGCTGCTGGCAAAAATCGGCCACCGCATCGGCCAGCAGCAGTTCGCCGGAGATGGTGGGCACCGACATCCGCACATGACCGCTCACCTTTTCACCAAATCCCGCCACCGCGTCGAAGGCGTCCAGTGCGGCGGCCTTCACATTTTTGGCACCTTGATAGAGCGCCTTGCCCGCCTCGCTCAGGGTGAGCCGGCGGGTGGTGCGATAGAGGAGCTGCACCCCGAGCTCCTCCTCAAGACGCCCGATCCGCTTGCTAACCACTGAATTTGTAAGGAAATTTTGTTCAGCTACCTTGCTGAAGGAGCCGGCCTCCACCACCTGGGCGAAGAGGATGAGGTCGTCGGTACTGGCCATATTGATCAACTTTTGGAACGAATGTTGTTCATTATTTCCATATATCGCGAAAAAGGAACAGGGTAAGGTCACGTCCGCTTAACAAAACAACAACAAGGTGCGCCTCTGCACCCCTCTGGACAAGGACGCAATGATGACAGACACCCTGCTGGCCCTGGTGGCCTTCTCGCCGATCCTGGTGGCCGCCGTGCTGCTGGTCGGCCTCAACTGGCCCGCCAAGCGCGCCATGCCCGTCGCCTTCCTGTTGACCGTGTTCATCGCCCTCTGGGGCTGGCAGATGAGCCCGACCCGGGTCTTCGCCTCCACCCTGCAGGGGCTGGTGATCACGGTGACCGTGCTCTGGATCGTGTTCGGCGCCATCCTGATGCTCAATACCCTCAAACACACCGGTGCCATCACCGCCATTCGCGGCGGTTTTACCAACATCTCGCCGGACAGGCGCATCCAGGCCATCATCATCGCCTGGTGCTTCGGCGCCTTTATCGAAGGGGCCTCGGGCTTTGGCACTCCGGCCGCCATCGCCGCGCCGCTGCTGGTGGCCATCGGCTTTCCGGCGCTCGCCGCCGTGCTGCTCGGCATGATGATCCAGTCCACCCCGGTGTCGTTCGGCGCGGTGGGCACCCCCATCCTGGTGGGTATCAACAAGGGGCTGGATAACCAGGCCATCGGCCAGACCCTGAGCGCCGGTGGCAGCAGCTGGGACATCTACCTGCAGCAGGTGACCACCAACGTGGCCCTCATTCACGCCACCGTCGGCACCCTGATGCCGGTGCTGATGGTGATGATGCTGACCCGCTTCTTCGGCCGCAACCGCAGCTGGACCGAGGGGCTCTCCATCCTGCCCTTCGCGATTTTCGCCGGGCTCGCCTTCACCGTCCCCTATGCCCTCACCGGCATGCTGCTCGGCCCCGAGTTCCCGTCCCTCATCGGCGGTCTGGTGGGGCTGGCCCTGGTGGTGACGGCGGCGCGAGCCGGTTTTCTGGTGCCCAAGAACTCCTGGGATTTCGCCCCCGAGAACGAGTGGCCCGCCGAGTGGCTGGGCTCCCTCAAGCTCGATCTCAAAGAGGCCGCCGGTCGCCCCATGTCGCTCATGCTGGCCTGGCTCCCCTATGTGGCGCTGGCGCTCCTGCTGGTGGCGAGCCGGGTGAGCCCGGCATTCAAGGCCAGCCTCCTGTCGGTGAGCCTCGCCTTCACGGACCTTTTGGGGGAGAAGGGGGTCAGCGCCTCCATTGAGCCACTCTACCTGCCGGGGGGCCTGCTGGTGCTCTGCGCCCTGCTCGCCACCTGGCTGCAATCGCGCTCCCTCGCCCCCTTCGGTCGGGCGCTGGGGGAGTCCAGCCGCACCCTGATCGGCGCCGGCTTCGTGCTGATTTTCACCGTGCCCATGGTGCGCATCTTCATCAACTCCGGCGTCAACGGGGTGGATCTCGCCAGCATGCCGGTGACCACCGCCAACTTTGCCGCCGGGCTGGTGGGGGAGTTCTTCCCTGCGCTCAGCGCCACCATCGGCGCGCTGGGGGCCTTCATCGCCGGCTCCAACACGGTATCGAACATGATGTTCAGCCAGTTCCAGTTTGAAGTGGCCCAGACCCTGGGGGTCTCCACCGCCGCCATGCTGGCCCTGCAGGCAGTCGGCGCCGCCGCGGGCAACATGATCGCCATTCACAACGTGGTGGCGGCGTCGGCCACCGTGGGGCTGCTCGGTCGTGAGGGGGCGACGCTGCGCAAGACGGCGCTGCCGACCCTCTACTACCTGCTGGTCACCGGCCTTATCGGGCTGGCGCTCATGTACAGCTTCCACATCTCGGACGCACTGCTGCAGCTCAAGTAAGGAGAGCAAGTGATGAAGGTAATGCGGGTCTACCCGGCCAAGCCGGCCGATGTCTATCTCTACGCCACCTGTCTGGTGGACCTGTTCGACCCGGTGGCGGGGCTCGATGCCATCGCCCTGATCGAGCGGGAAGGGATAAGGGTGCACTTTGTCGAGAAACAGACCTGCTGCGGGCAGCCGGCCTACACCTCGGGTCATGAGGAGGAGGCGCGCAAGGTGGCGCAAAGCCAGATGGCGCTCTTCCCCGAGCCCTGGCCGGTGGTGGTGCTGTCGGGCTCCTGCGGCGGCATGATGCACCACCACTACCGCCGCCTCTTCCCCGAGAGCCCCGAGGTGGCCGATTTTTGCGATCGGGTGTTCGAGCTCACCGAGTTTCTGGCCCGGATCTGCCGGGTGCGCTGGCACGGGGTGGGGGAGGCGAGCATCGTCATGCACACCTCCTGCTCGGCCCGGCGCGAGATGCAGGTACACACCACGGCCCGCAGCCTGCTGGGGCAGCTCGATGGCGTCACCTTGCATGAACAGGCCTACGAGAGCGAGTGCTGCGGCTTTGGCGGCACCTTCTCGGTGCGCCACCCCCACATCAGCCAGGCCATGGTGGAGGACAAGACCCGCCACCTGCTGGCCACCGGCGCCGACACCCTGGTGAGCGCCGACTGGGGGTGCCTCTTGAACATCAAGGGATCCCTGGCCTATCAGGGCAGGATCTTGCCTGCCACCCACCTGGCGAGCTTCCTGCTCGCCCACAGCCGCCCCGACAGTGACGAAATAGCTCATAACGGCGCCGCTGTTAGCGATTTGGCTCATACCAAAGAGGCCCAGCCCCATGTCTGATCACGCCAAGTATTCGCCGCGCCGCTTCCATCCTCAGGCCGAGGCGGCCCTGGCCGACCCGGTGCTGCGCCAGAATTTTCGCGGCGCCATGGATTACCTGCGCGCCAAGCGCCGGGATGCCTTCGCCGACCCGCAGGAAGAAGCGGCGGTGCGCGATGCGGCGGAGCAGATCCGCCAGCGCTGCCTCTCGCGTCTGCCGGACCTGCTGGAGCAGCTCGAAGCCAACTGCGAGCGCAACGGCATCCGGGTGCACTGGGCCCAGACGCCGGCCGAGGCCAACGCCATCATCCTCGGTATCGCCCAAAAAAACGGGGTGAGCAGCATCGTCAAGGGCAAGTCCATGGTGAGCGAGGAGGTAGGCTTCAACCACGAGATGGCGCGCCACGGCATCCGCTGCCTTGAGAGCGACATGGGGGAGTTTATCGTCCAGCTCGACGGCGACACCCCGTCCCACATCATCATGCCCGCCATCCACAAGAACAAGCAGGAGGTGAGCGACACCTTCGCAAGCAACCTGGAAGGCTTCACCCCCACCACGGACGTGGACGCCCTGATCCAGACCGGGCGGCGGGCCCTGCGCGAAGAGTTTCGCCGCGCCGGCATGGGGCTCTCCGGCGTCAACTTCGCGGTGGCCGAGACCGGCAGCCTGTGTCTCGTCGAGAACGAGGGCAACGGGCGTATGTGCACCACGGTGCCGAAAGTGCACGTGGCCATCACCGGCATCGAGAAGGTGGTGGAGTGCTTATCCGACGTGCCGCCCCTCTACAGCGCCCTGACCCGCTCGGCCACCGGTCAGGCCATCACCACCTACTTCAACGTCATCAGCGGCCCGCGCCGGGCAGGGGAGCTGGACGGCCCGGACGAGGTACACCTGGTATTGCTCGACAACGGCCGCAGCCAGGCTTACCGGGATGAGGAGCTGCGCAAGACATTGCAGTGCATCCGCTGCGGCGCCTGCATGAACCACTGCCCGGTCTACACCCGCATCGGTGGCCACGCCTACGGCACCATCTACCCGGGCCCCATCGGCAAAATCATCTCCCCCCACCTGCTGGGGCTGGAAAGCACGAGCGATCTGGTGACGGCCTCGAGCCTGTGCGGTGCCTGCGGCGAGGTGTGCCCGGTGCGCATCCCCATTCCCGATATGTTGCAGCGCCTGCGCCGGGAGGCCAAGCACGACGCACAGCCCGGTCACGAACCGCTGGCGGGGCAGGGGGCGGCCAAAAGCCGGCTCGAGACCCTCGCCATGCAGGGCTTTGCCTTTGCCGCCACCCACCCGCGCCTCTACCACGCCGCAACCGGGGTGGCCGGTCGCCTGCGGGGCTTGATGCCCAAACACCTGGGCCCCTGGACCCAGTGCCGCGAAGCCCCCCAACCCGCCCCCCAGAGCCTGCACGCCCTGCTGCGCCAGAAGAAGAAGGAGTCCTGAGATGTCGAGCAAAGAGGCCATATTAAGCCGCCTGCGCGGTGCAGCCACCCCCATTGCCCACGCACCACACGCCTGGCAGCCCTGGCGCGGGGAGGATGAACAGGCGCGGTGCGAGCGCTTTCTTGGCATGATCACCGCCAGCCACGCCGAGATCCTCACCGTCAAGGAGGCAAATCTTGCCCGGGATCTGAGCGCCTGGCTGGAAGAAGAAGGCGTGACGCATCTGGCCTGTGGCCAGGGCGGCCGCTGGCAGGCGGCGGTCGCGGCCGCCTGCGCTGGGCGCTCTGTGCTGACCCCGGCGGGGGAGTTCGCCGGCTGGAAGGACGATCTGTTCGACGCCTGTCAGGCGGGCATCACCCACTGCGCGGGGGCCATCGCCGATACCGGCACGCTCGTGTTGCTGCCCGATGGTGGCGAGCCGCGCACCTTATCCCTGGTCCCCCCCTGCCATATCGCCCTGCTGGCGGCCTCCACCATCGCCGACAACCTGGCGGGGCTGGTGGCGGCCGGGCGCTGGCAGCAGGCCATGCCCACCAACCTGCTGCTGGTTTCCGGCCCCTCCAAGACCGCCGACATCCAGCAGACCCTGGCCTACGGCGCCCACGGCCCGAGTCGCCTCTTGGTGGTGCTGGTGGAGGATTGCTGATGGGCTGGAATGAATTTGACGCTGCCGTGCTCGCGCGTATTCCACCGGAGCGGCTGGTGAGCGACCCGGATCTTCGGCTGGCCCACGGCACGGACGCGAGCTTCTACCGGCTGGTGCCCGAGCGCATCGTGCGCCTCGACTCCCTCGAGGAGGTGCGCTTCGTGCTCGGAGTGTGCCGCGAATTGAACCTGCCGTGCACCTTTCGCGCCGCCGGCACCAGCCTCTCGGGCCAGGCCCTGAGCGATTCGGTACTCATCACCCTGACCGACAGCTGGCGCGGCCATCGCATTCTGGACGAGGGGGCCCGCATCGCCCTGCAACCCGGGGTGATCGGCGCCGATGCCAACCGCTATCTGGCGCCCCTGGGGCGCAAGATTGGGCCGGATCCCGCCTCCATCAACGCCTGCAAGCTCGGCGGCATCGCCGCCAACAACGCGAGCGGCATGTGCTGCGGCACCGCCCACAACAGCTATCACACCTTGCACGCCATGACCCTGCTGCTGGCCGATGGCACCGTGCTGGACAGCAGCGATCCCCACAGCCGCGCCGCCTTTGCGGCCAGGCGCCCAGAGCTGCTCACGGGGCTCGCCGCCCTGCGCGCCGAGGTGCTGGCGAACGCCGAGCTTGCCGCCAAGATCCGCCACAAGTACCGGCTCAAGAACACCACCGGCTACGCCATCAATGCCCTGCTCGACCATGAGGACCCCGTCGATATCCTCACCCACCTGATGATTGGCTCGGAGGGGACCCTCGGCTTTATCGCCGAGGTGGTGCTCGATACCGTGCCGGAATACCCCTACAAGGCCTCGGCCCTGCTGGTGTTTCGGGACGCCGAGCAGGCCTGTCTGGCCACCTCGCGCCTGAAAAGTGCGCCGGTGGCGGCGGTGGAGCTGATGGATGGGCGCTCCCTTCGCTCGGTCGCGGGCAAGCCCGGCCTGCCGGACTTTATCAAGACCCTGGACCTGGCTGCCTGCGCCCTGCTTGTGGAGGTGCATGGGGAATCGAAAGAGGAGCTGGTGGATCGCTGCGAGCAGGTGACGGCCATGGCCGCCGAGTTCGCCCAGGTCGCCTCTGTGCCATTTACCAGCGACAGCGCCGGGCTCTGGGCCATTCGCAAGGGGCTCTTCCCGGCGGTGGGGGCGGTGCGCACCACGGGCACCACAGTCATCATCGAGGATGTCGCCTTTCCCATCGAGCGTCTGGCCGAAGGGGTAGCGGGGCTGCAGCAACTGTTCGATCGCTTCGAATACGGTGAAGCCATCATCTTCGGCCACGCGCTGGAGGGGAACCTGCACTTCGTCTTTACCCAAGGCTTTGATGATCCGGCCCAGGTGGCCCGCTACGGTGCCTTTATGGATGCGGTGGCCGAACTCGTCGCGGTACGCTTTGGCGGGTCCCTCAAGGCCGAGCACGGCACCGGCCGCAACATGGCCCCCTATGTGGAGCTGGAATGGGGGCCGGAGGGGATGGCGCTGATGCGCCGCATCAAGGCGCTGCTTGACCCCGATGGCCTACTCAATCCCGGTGTCATCATCAACGACGACCCCAAGGCCCACCTGGCCCACCTCAAGCCCATGCCGGCGAGCGATGCCATCGTCGATCCCTGCATCGAATGCGGCTTTTGCGAAGCGGTCTGCCCCTCGCGCACTCTGTCGCTCTCACCACGCCAGCGCATCGTACTCTACCGCGAACTGGCCCGCCGCAATCGTGCCGATGAGCCCTCCAACCAGCTGGCCCGGCTGTTTGACTATCAGGGCATCGATACCTGCGCCGCGACCGGGCTCTGCGCCGATCGCTGCCCGGTGGGCATCAATACCGGCAGCCTGATCAAGAAATTGCGCCACGAAAAGTACAGTCGCTTCGTGCCCATCGCCCGCTGGAGCGCCGATCACTTCGCCGGTGTCACTCGCACCGCCCGCGGGGCCCTCGGCCTCAAAGCCATTGCCGGCAAGGTATTGGGGGAGAAAGCGCTGGCAGGTCTGGTGAACGGGGTTCGCCATCTGAGCGGCCAGCGCACACCCGCCTGGCTGCCGACCCTGCCGGGGCTGAGCCGCTACCAGTGGCCGCAAGGGGAGGGGAGCCATAGCGGATCCAGCGAGGACATTGGAGGGGATCGCACCGTGGTTTATCTGCCTTCCTGCGCGAGCCGGGTATTCGGCCAGCAGGAGGAAGCCCCGTCACTGCCGGACGTTGTGTACTCCCTGCTCAATAAAGCGGGTTGCCGGGTGATAGTGCCGGCGAGAGTTGAGGGGCTCTGCTGCGGCATGCCCTATGACAGCAAGGGGATGGCAGAGGTCGCTGAGGCCAAGCGTAATGAGCTGGCCGAGGCCTTGTGGCAGGCAAGCGAGCAGGGGCGTTGGCCCGTGTTACTTGACACCAGCCCCTGCGTACAGCGGCTGCTCTCGGGGGAGATCGGCAAGGGCCTTCGGGTGTTTGAGCCCTCCGCCTTTGTGCTGGAACACCTGCTGCCCCACCTTGAGCTGACCCCCATCGATGAGACAGTGATGCTCCATATCACCTGTAGCAGCCGGCGCATGGGGCTCGGCGATAAGATGCTGGCGCTGGCCCGCGCCTGCGCCCGCGAGGTGATCGTGCCTGAGCATATCCAGTGCTGCGGCTTTGCCGGTGACAAGGGGCTGATGACCCCGGAGCTCAACGCCGCCGCCCTCGCCAGCCTGCCCGCCCAGGTCCCCAGCGATTGCCGCCAGGGTTTCAGCAACAGCCGCACCTGCGAAATGGGGCTCAGCCAGCACGCCGGCATTCCCTATCACAGCATCCTCTATCTGGTGGATCAGGCGGCGAAATAAATAACCCCCCGGCAGAATATATGCTGCCAGGGGGTATTGGATGGATATGTACATACAGTAAGTGGAGTGTACACGCATCGATTACAATTTACACAGCAAAGTAAGTGGGTGTTTCTCTTGGCTTGAGACCACGGTTACAGTTATCTTATTTTTGCTTGGAATTCAGGGAAATTACTTAATGCATCAAATGCAGAAAAAACACTCCAGCCATGTTTTCTCAACACGTGAGAAGTCGTCATGTTTATCAACACGGCGACCTTTCGTCTAGGGAAGGTGCGAATAAGTCATATGGCACAAGAGCATTTACTGGTAACCCATTGATATTAAATGACTAAAATTTT